>CAKTIH010000009.1 GCA_934565615.1 uncultured Oscillospiraceae bacterium
GGCTGCACCGTCAAGAACGTCCAGACCGGCGAGACCTTCTTCGTCGAGTGCGACAACGTTGTCAACGGCATCGGCTTCGTCCCGACTCCGGTAGGCGGACGCACCGCCTCCCGCAAGGTCAAGGGCAAGGAGACCATCTTCCGTGTCGGCGACTGTGTCGCTATCGGGAACCTCCGCACCGTTATCTGGCGCGCATGGGATGTCTGCATGAAGATATAATCGGACCCGGATTTTAATAAACAAGGGATGACCGCGTGTCATCCCTTGTTCATTGTCATAGCAGACAAATCGTCGAAAACGCGGGGGCTGAAATTTTGTCAGCCTGTTAAAAGTGAAAAAAGACTCTTGACATATCAAAATCGCGCGGCTATAATGACGCCATCAACAGAACAGTTGCAGTAAACCTGTGACGGAGAGTAGTAACCCGGCATAACCATTGTACAGAGAACCGTGGGTGGTGTGATCACGGTCGTATGGCGCGGGGCGAATGGACTTCGGAGGGCGGTTTGAAAGGGCTCTGCCCGAGTAGATGCCGACGGAAACCTGTACCGTTATCTTTCAGGGCGCGTATGATGGTACGCGTAAGCGAGAGGGCGTTTTCAAAGAACGTCAATTTGGGTGGTATCGCAGGAGTGTGCAGCTCTTGTCCCATGTGTGTGGGACGGGGGTTGTTTTTTTATATCCATGCTCCGAAACAAGGCCGTCGGCAGCGGCCCCTCCATCGCCGCCCAGAATCAAATCAAGGCTAAAAAGCCAAATGGAGGAAACAACCATGAAAAAGACAAACATCATCCGTAAAGTGATCGCCGGTGTTCTTGCCGCTGTAATGTGCCTCGCTCTCGCCGCCTGCGGCAGCGAAGCCGTAGCCCCCGCAGCCGATACATCAGCTGACTCTCAGGCAAAGACGACTTACACGATCGGCCTGTGCAACTACGTTGACGACGCTTCCCTCAACCAGATCGTTGACAATATCCAGACCCGCCTTGCCGAGATAGGCGAAGAGAAGGGCGTGGAGTTCAACGTTCTCTACGATAACTGCAATGCCGACGCAAGCGTTATGGAGCAGATCATTTCCGACTACCTCGCCGATAAAGTAGACCTCATGATCGGCGTCGCAACGCCTGTCGCGATGCGCATGCAGACCGCGACCGAGGACAGCCAGACTCCCGTCGTGTTCTCAGCGGTGTCCGACCCCGTCGGCGCGGGACTTGTCGAATCCCTCGAAGCCCCCGGCGCGAACGTCACCGGCACTTCCGACTACCTTGATACCGACGCGATAATGAACCTCATCTTTGCCCTTGACCCCGATGCTGAGACCATCGGCCTGCTCTACGACCAGGGACAGGATTCCTCCGCGGCTCCCATTGAGAAAGCTAAGGAATACCTCGATAACAAGGGCGTCAAGTACATCGAGCGCACCGGCACCACGACCGACGAGGTCATGCTCGCCGCCGACGCTCTGGTCGCCGACAAGGTCGACGCCGTCTTCACCCCGACCGACAACACCATCATGACCGCCGAGCTTGCGATTTATGAGACCTTCGCCAAGGCGGGCATCCCGCAGTACACCGGCGCTGACTCCTTCGCCCTCAACGGCGCGTTCCTCGGCTACGGCGTTGATTACGCAAACCTCGGTGTTGAGACCGCGAACATGGCCGCGCAGATACTCCTCGAGGGCGCCGACCCCGCATCCACCCCGGTCATGACCTTCGATAACGGCACCGCTACCATAAACACCGATATCTGCGCCGAGCTCGGCTATGACTACGCAGACGTCGAAGCAGCGTTCACCGACCTCTGCTCCCGCATCGTGACCCTCACCACCGCCGCGAGCTTTGACGACATCAAGTAATAACACCACATCAAACCAAGTGCGCAGACCCGGCTCAACGCTGAGTCTGCGCACAGTTAGAAAAAGAGGACAAGTATGGACATTTTAACTATCCTGTCTCTCGGACAGACCGCGCTTGAGCTGGGGCTTATCTGCTCGCTGACGGTGCTGGCGCTGTTTTTGAGCTATACGATGCTGAGCGTGTGCGACCTGTCGACCGACGGCTGCTTCACTCTCGGCGCGGCAGTCGGCGCGGCTGTTGCAATCGCCGGGCACCCGTGGCTCTCGCTCGGCGCGGCAATGATAGCCGGTATCTGCTCCGGTTTCATCGTGGCGATACTTCAGACGCGCATGGGCGTGAACAGCCTGCTTGCCGGCATCATCGTGAACACCGCGCTCTATTCCATAAACATTGCTGTCATGGGCGGCTCGTCGCTCCTGAACCTCAATAAGACCGACACGGTGTTCTCACTGCTTAAATCCGCCCTCGCGGGCACACCCTTTGCCGGGGGCTATAAGCTCATCGTCTCTGGCGCGGCGGTGCTCCTCACGCTCGTGTTCATCACGCTTTTCCTGCGCACCCGCCTCGGTCTCGCTATCCGCGCGACCGGCAATAACCCGGACATGGTGCGCTCCTCGTCCGTGAACCCCGCGTTCACGACGACGGTCGGCCTCTGCGCGGCGAACGCCCTCACCGGCCTTTCCGGCTGCCTCATGGCGCAGTCCCAGAAAGCTGTTGACATTAACCTCGGCACCGGCATGGTCACGATAGCTCTGGCCTCGCTCCTCATCGGCGGCACGGTCATGGGGCGCGGCGGCGTGTTCAAGCGCGCCGTCGGCGTGGTGCTCGGCTCGGTGATCTTCCGCCTTGTCTATACCGTCGCGCTGCGGCTCAATATGCCGGCGTTCATGCTTAAGCTCGTCTCCTCGGTCATCGTCGTTCTGGCGATATCCATACCGTACCTCAAGACACGTCTGCCGATGCTGCGCCGAAGAATGGCGCATGCCAAAGGGAAAGGGGGCGAGGGCACATGCTGAAGCTCAGCCATATCTCAAAGACCTTCAACCCCGGCACTGTGAACGAAAAGACCGCCATACCCGACCTCTCGCTCGAGCTTGAGCGCGGCGACTTTGTCACGATTATCGGCGCAAACGGCGCGGGCAAGTCCACGCTCTTTAACGCCATCTGCGGCAGCTTCCTCACGGACAGCGGCAGCATCATCTTAGACGGGGAGGACATCACCTTCCAGCCGGAGCATAAGCGCGCAAAGCGGATAGGCCGGCTCTTTCAGGACCCGATGCGCGGCACTGCCCCGGGCATGACGATAGAAGAAAATCTCGCCCTCGCCGCCGGGCGCGGCGGGTGGTTTGCGCACATAACGAAGACTGACCGCGATCTGTTCCGTGACAGGCTCGCTCAGCTCGACATGGGTCTTGAGGACAGACTGCGCCAGCCGGTCGGGCTGCTCTCAGGCGGCCAGCGTCAGGCGCTGACACTCGTCATGGCGACGATCGTCCCGCCGAAGCTCCTCCTGCTTGACGAGCACACCGCCGCTCTCGACCCCGGCACGGCGGAGAAGGTGCTGGAGCTCACGCGCAGGGTCGTGAGCGAAGAAAAGCTCACCTGCATGATGATCACGCATAACATGCAGTCCGCGCTCGAGCTCGGCAGCCGCACCCTCATGATGGACTCCGGCAGGATAATCCTCGACGTCGGCGGCGCGGAGCGCAGCGGGCTTACTGTAAACGACCTCCTTGCACGCTTCAGAGCGGGCGTCGGCAAGGCACTCGACAACGACCGGATGCTGCTGTCATAACATCTCCGGACATGTTTTTCACCCCCACTGCATATATATGCTATGGGGGTGAAAGCTATATGTCATATGAACAGAGCAGGAGCGAGGTGCAGCGCAGCCATACGCTCAGCATGGAGAACCGGGATAAGCTGAGTCTTACCGGCGTGGAGGACGTCAGCGGCTTTGACGAGAGCCTCGTCGTCCTCACAACGAGCATGGGCGAACTCACCGTGTGCGGCGAGGGTCTGCACATCGAGCGTATCGATCTGGACTCCGGTCAGCTCGAGGTGCGCGGCAAGGTGCAGGAGCTGAGCTATGACGAGCGCGCACCGAAGGGCACGCTGTGGTCGCGCCTGTTCGGCGGCTGACGTGGGGCAGAGCATTGAAGGGCAGGCGCTGGAGCTGTTTGCCTTCCTGCTTGGCGGAGTGCTGCTCGGGCTTGCGTATGATATGCTCCGCCCGATAAGGCGCGCAGCGGGCCGAGGCGGGGGAGCGCTGGACGTGCTCTTCTGCGCGGCAGGCGGCGCGCTGTTCTTCCTGCTTGCCATGCGCTCCGAGAGCGGCAGGATGGGCACATGGTCGCTGGCCGCCTCAGCCGTCGGATTCTGCATGTATATGCACACTTTGAGCGCCCTCCTGCTGCCCGTGTTCGCCGCGGTCGATGCCGCGGCGGTACAAGTGGGGCAGGGGTGTAAAAAAGTAATAAAAAAATTTTGTAAATATGCAAAAAGTATCTTTCAAAAATCGCGCGAATGTTTTATTATAAAGTATAAGCGGAAAGTGGATTGACATGAACACAAAAGACACGCTGATATGTATCGTTCTGATAGCGCTGACGCTGTACGCCTGCGCAAGCGTGGCGGCGGTCGGCGGGGAGCTTCGCGCGGCGGCAGCCGTGCAGCAGGAGCTGAGTGCCGAGCTTGAAGAGCAGACGGCGGATAATACCGCGCTGCGTGAAAAGCTCGAAGCGGGGCTGAGTGATGCCGAGCTTGAGCGTTTAGCGCGTGAGCGGCTGGGTCTTGTCAAGCCGGGGGATGAAATATTTTATTTTACAACAGACAGAGAGGGGTAAACATGGAGCTGACGGTCGGTGAAGTGCTGGAAGGGAAAGTCACGGGTATCGCCAAATTCGGCGCGTTTGTCGCGCTCGACGGGGGCAGGAGCGGCCTTGTACATATTTCGGAGGTTGCCAACACCTTTGTCAGCGATGTCAATGAATATCTCAAGGTCGGCCAGACCGTGAAGGTCAAGGTCATCGGGATAAGCGACGAGGGACGTATCAACCTCTCCATAAAGCGCGCGCTTGAGCCGCAGAAGCCGGAGAGCGCTCCGCGCAGCCGGGACGCGCAGCCGAAGCGCGAAAGACCCGCGCACACACCGGTGCCCCCCGCGGCGTCGACCAGCGGGAACATGGACTTTGAGGACAGACTCAAGAAGTTCATGCAGGAGTCTGACAGCAGAATTGCCGACAATCGCATGTACTCCGAGCACCGCCAGCGCACCCGCAGGAAGTGAATATGGTAAAAATGACTGCACCGGAGGGCGCAGTCATTTTTACATATCGACAGCCTTGATGCTCATCCTATGCATCTCGCGCATAGTCTCATATATCGTCTCAGCTGCGTTCAGCGGCACGGCCTCCGCTATGGCGGCGGACATCTCCGCGCGCCGCTCAGGCTCTGCCAGCAGCTCAAGGCAGCAGTGCGCCAGCTCTTCGGGTGTGGCGGCCGTGACGGCGGACCCCGCCTTTGTGAAGAAGTCGAGATTATATTCCTCCACCGCAGCTATCGCGTCTATCAGCACCATGGGCAGCGCCTTTGCCGCCGCCTCCGTGACGCTTATCCCGCCGGGCTTTGTCAGGTAGAGATCGGCACTGTCAAGCAGCAGGGAAACGTTCTTTTCAAAGCCTAGAATGTGGATGTTTGCCCAGCCCGCGTAGCGCGAGGCGAGATGCCGGTGCAGCTTCTCGTTCGCCCCGCACACGACCGTGAGCTCCTGAGAATCCGTCATCGTCTCGGCGAGCGTTTCCGTCAGCTCCTTGAGCGGCCCGCAGCCGATGCTCCCTGTCATCGCAACAAGGTGCTGGTGCTCAGGCTCGATGCCGAAGCTGCGCTTGGCCTCAGCCTTCGGTGCGCGTGTGTAGAACTCCGGGCGTATCGGTATTCCGGACGGCACTATAAGCTCTGCACTTATCCCGCCGGTGACAAACTCCCCGGCAAGGGAGGGAGCCGGGATGAAGCAACACCCGAGACGGCTGTCGCCCACGCTTGGGCTGCACGTGTAGTCGGTCGCGACGAAAGCCGTACACAGTGTCGGATCGTAAAGCTCCAGTATCTTCGTCACCATCAGCGCCGGGAAGAGATGTACGCATATGACCGTGTCATACCCGCCGTCCCGGATATGCTCGTACAGCGGCAGCGCGGCTTTGGCGAACACCTCATAGAGCCTTGAGCTCTCGTGGAACATGTCCGGGTGGTTCTCGGAGAACCTGTAGCCCGACTGATAGAGCTTCGGCGTGTGCCGGTACATGAAGGTGTGCCCGCTCGTTATCAGCTTCTGCGCGCCCTCGGAGAGAAAGTGCAGCGCCTCGCATATCTCGCACTCCTCACCGCGGCTGAGGAACTCCTCCGCGATAGCCTTGGCGCAGGAGTTGTGCCCCTCGCCGGTGTCGCAGCTTAGTATAAGCGTTTTCATTTCTGTCGCAGGCCCTCCTGCTTCTTCATTCCGTCCTCAAGGCGCAGCAGCCTTGGCCGGTTGTAGCGCTGTATGATGATGTACGGGAGGTTTCCCGCAAGGAAGTATACTATTGAAATTATCCAGCCCCATGCCCCGCCGACGATGAACACCGCGCCGAAGCCGAGGATGCTCAGCAGCACATGTATGAACTCCGCGACGCAGGTCTCCTGAAGCATCCGCGGCAGACGGCTGCCGTAGTCGGCGGTCATCTTCTTCGGCGGCATGAGCTTCGGCAGTATGCGGCTCATGTCCGGAAGAGTGTTCTGCCACTGCTTGACGCGCAGCTTTTTGTAAAGCCCCGCCTCAAAGTCCAGCGGCTTATATGGAAACGCGCGGCTGTCAAACCAGCCCTTCGGGAGTATGCGCCCGAGCAGGAACGAGAACACGCCCAATACAATATAGTAGATCACGCAGTACAGAAGCTTCATCTTTATCCCCTCATTGACCAAAGGCATGGCCTATCTTTCCCAATATAAAAACCTTAACGTTTTCTTTGCAACTGTACTTCAATTAAAGCTCAAGGATTGTTGACCTTCACCATCTGACCATTCTGCGAATGACTGCACTATTAAGATATTCTTTAGAAAACACGGTAGATTTTTACGACACAGTTTGCTATAATGTTAAAAGGTTAAAAGAATATAAAACCTGTCCGATAAAATTGAAAGGGGATTTTTCACATGGGTCTTATTCGTGCAGCACTTGGAGCAGCCGGCGGCGTTGTCGGCGATCAGTGGAAAGAATATTTTTACTGCGAGGCGCTTGATAATGACGTCCTCGTCGTAAAGGGCAGCAAGAGAGTTTCGGGCCGTTCCTCCAACCGCGGCGGTACGGACAATATCATCTCCAACGGCTCTGTCGTTGCCGTTGCGGACGGTCAGTGCATGATAATCGTCGATCAGGGCAAGATCGCCGAGCTCTGCGCCGAGCCGGGCGAGTTTGTCTATGACAGTTCCACCGAGCCCTCCATCTTCAGCGGCAGCCTCGGCACCAGCATCAAGGAAGTTTTCAAGAACATCGGCAAGCGCTTCACCTTCGGCGGCGAAGCCCCCAAGGATCAGCGCGTGTATTACTTCAACACCAAGGAACTCGTCGGCAATAAGTACGGCACTCCATCTCCCGTGCCCTTCCGCGTTGTGGATCAGCGCGCCGGTATCGATATCGATATCGCCATCCGCTGCTTCGGCGAGTACAGCTACCGTATCTGCAACCCGATCCTGTTCTACACCAACGTCTGCGGCAACGTCTCCTCCGAGTACACCCGCGATAATATCGACGGCCAGCTCAAGACCGAGCTTCTCACCGCTCTTCAGCCCGCCTTCGCAAAGATCTCCGATATGGGCATCCGCTATAGCTCCCTGCCCGGCCACACTATGGAGATCGCCCAGGCTCTCAATGAGGTCCTCAGTCCCAAGTGGAGCGACCTGCGCGGTATCGAGGTCGTGTCCTTCGGCGTGTCCAGCGTCAAGGCCAGCGAGGAGGACGAGGCCATGCTCAAGGAGATGCAGCGCACTGCGGCCTATCGCGACCCCGGTCTTGCTGCGGCGAACCTCTCCGCGGCCCAGGCCCAGGCGATGCGCGACGCTGCCAAGAACTCCGGCGGCGCGGCAGTCGGCTTCATGGGCATGAACATGGCTTCTCAGATGGGCGGCATGAACGCGCAGAATCTCTATCAGATGGCCGGTCAGTATCAGCAGCCTGCCCAGCAGCAGGCGGCGCCCGCCGCCCCCGCGGCAGGTACATGGAAGTGCCCGAAGTGCGGCGCCTCCGCAAGCGGCAAGTTCTGCCCCGAATGCGGTGCAAAGAAGCCCGAGGACGGCAAGTGGACCTGCTCCTGCGGCGCTGTCAACACCGGCAAGTTCTGCTCCGAGTGCGGCGCAAAGAAACCGGGGACAATAAAGTATAAGTGCGATAAGTGCGGCTGGGAGCCGAAGGATCCCACCAAGCCCCCGAAGTTCTGCCCTGAGTGCGGCGATCCGTTTGACACTGACGATGTCGTCGGTTGAGGTAAAGGCCTATGGCTGACCAAGTAACAAATTACCAGTGCCCGGCCTGTACAGGCCCGCTGCACTATGACGGCGCGAGCGGCAAGCTCAAGTGCGACTATTGCGGCAGCCTGTATGAGGTCGCCGAGATAGAGGCACTGTATAAGTATAAGGACGCGGCAGCGGCGGAGGCCTCCGCAAAGGCGGAGGAAAAAGCCGCAGACAGCGATTGGGAATACTCGGATAACGGCTGGGGCGAGGACGCGGCGCACATGCGCAGCTACAATTGCCCGAGCTGCGGCGCGGAGCTTATCTGTGACGATACCACCGCGGCAACGAGCTGCCCCTACTGCGGCAATCCCAGCATTGTCCCCGGCCAGTTCACCAACTCTCTCAAGCCGGACTATGTCATTCCCTTCAAGCTCGATAAGAACGCCGCAAAGGCCGCCCTCAAGAAGTTCTACAGCGGCAAAAAGCTGCTGCCCAAGGGCTTCGCTTCTGAGAACCATATCGAGGAGATCAAGGGCGTGTACGTTCCCTTCTGGCTCTATGACGGCAGCGCCTATGCGGATGTGCGCTATCACGCCACGCGCGTACATAGCTACACCGAGGGCAACGACCGCGTGACGCGCACCGAGCATTACGGCGTCCGCCGCGCGGGCACCGTGCAGTTTGAGCGTATCCCGGTTGACGCTTCCGAGAAAATGCCCGATGAATATATGGACGCTGTTGAGCCTTATAATTATAATGAGCTCAAGCCATTCTCCACGGCCTATCTGCCGGGGTACCTCGCGGATAAATACGATGTCAGCGCCGATGAATGCTCAAAGCGCGCCGATGAGCGCGCCGTCAACACCGCCGTTAGTCTCATGGCCGAGAGCGTCATGGGCTATACCACCTGCGTTGAGGAGAGCAAGAATGTCAGCGTCCGCCGCGGCAAGGTTAGCTATGCCCTCATGCCCGTCTGGATGCTCAGCACCAAGTGGAACGGGAAGAACTATCTCTTTGCCATGAACGGCCAGACCGGCCGCCTGATAGGCGACCTGCCTGTATCCAAGGGCAAGTTCTTCGCGTGGTTTGCCGGCATAGCCGTGCCGCTTATGGCGGTCATGGCGCTGCTGTTCGGTTGAGGAGGGGAGAGCGGATATGAAGAAAAGATTTGTTCTCGCCATGGTCCTCTGCATTGCGCTCTGCCTCGCTTTGAGCGGCGCGGCTTTGGCGTCCTCTTCCGATGACTCTCTCAGCTATGTCAGCGATACGGTAGGTCTGCTGTCACTGGATGAGCAGCAGGAGCTTGAGACCACCGCCGCGCAGCTTGCCGAGCGCTTCGGCTGCGGCGTGTATGTAATTATCGTCGATGATTACACCGATTATACAAACGGCAGCATACAGGACTTTTCCGAAGCCATGTACGATTATTACGGCCTCGGCCTTGGGGATGACCGCAACTGCCTGCTGCTCTCCCTGAGCATGAGCGAGCGTGACTATGACCTTGACGCGCACGGCAGCATCGGCAACTATGCCTTCACCGACTACGGCAAGGAACAGCTCGCGCAGGAGTTCATTGATGACTTCCGCTATGACAACTGGTTCGAGGGCTTTAGGGATTATATGAGCACCGCCGGGCAGTATCTTGAAGCTGCCGAAAACGGAACGCCTGTCGACATTTATAGTGACGATGAAATCGACCCCGCCGTTTCCGCCGGGGTGGATATCCTGTTCATCGTTGTCATACCCTGCCTCATCTCCTTTGCCGTGTGCGGTATCTTTGCCGCGCAGATGAAAACGGCCAGACGCCAGACCGGCGCAAGGGGCTATATAAGCCATGGCGGCGTGGATATGCGCGTCACGCAGGATCAGTTCCTCTACCATACCGTGACCCGCCAGCCGATCCCGCAGGAGAACAATAACAGCGGCGGCGGTACGACCGTCAACTCCGCCGGCCACTCCCACAGCAGCGGCAAATTCTGATTGTAACAGTAAAAATATTGGGCTGATGCAAAGCATCAGCCCAATATTTTTATAGTTTTTTACATTATACCGGATTTCTCTTTGCTCTCGGCGATGAGCCTGTTCAGCGGCTTTGCCGGGTAGTAGACCAGCATTCCGAATATCGCGAAGCCCACGCACATCAGCAGCAGTATCACCGCGCACCTGAGATAGGTATGGCCGTAGAAGCCGCCGATAGTTTCGCGTATCATGTCCATTCCGTAGTGGAACGGCATGAAGTTATAGAGCTTCTGGAAGAACTCCGGCAAAACATGCACCGGGTAGGAGCCGCCGGAACCCGCGACCTGTATGACCATGATTATGACCGCCGCCGCCATGCCGACGTTGTCAAGCGAGTAGACCAGCGCGTAGTTCATTGCCATGAAGTTGAGCGAGCATATGCAGCACGCGAGGATCAGCAGCAGGGGATTGACGCTCTGCATCCCGACGTAGAACATACACCCCAGCGCGGTTATTATCGCCTGCGCCAGCACTATGCCGTTAAAGAGCATCTTGCGTCCGAAGTAGCGCTCTATCGGGCTGCAGTCCAGATACTCCGGATATTTCACCGGTACCTTTATCATCGTCGCGGACAGGAGCGAACCGACGAACAGAGCCAGCATTATATAGTACGGAGCCATTGCCGAGCCGTAGTCCTTTATCTCGTATACTATCACCGTGTTCAGTTCGACCGGGGACGAGAGGTAATCTGCAAGACTGTCGGGGTTGTTTTCCAGTATCTCGACCAGCTCCTGGAAGGCTTCGCTGCTTGTAAAGCGCCGTATATCGTCGGCGATCTGCTTGAGATAAATCCTCACGGAATTTGTCAGCGCGACGGAATCCGAGATCGTACCCTGCATGCTGCCGATAGCGCCGTGATAGCCGTCGAGCTTTTCTGCTATCTCGTACATTTTGCCCGAGTAGCCATACAGCATGTCGCGCACGGTGGTGAGCACCACATCCGCAGTGGCGGCCTTGTCCTGAATGTAGCTGTTGATGTTGTCATTCGCGGTTATTGCCGCGGTGTACAGCGCCTCTCTTACCTCGTCGAGCTTTGCGAAGATCTGGCTCGTGTCGCTGGAGTCCGCGCTTATCAGATTGCGCAGGCTGTCAAGGCTTGCCAGCGCGGAGTCGACCGCGGCGGCGGAGCCGGGGTTCGCGGCCTTATATGCGATAAGGCTCTTTTCAAGCTCGTCAATTGCTGTGAGCACGTCCTGCTTTGCCGCTTCGGAGGTCTTCCATTCGGCGGCCTTGGTCTGAAGCTCGGCTGTCCTCTTCTTGAGGTCAGTAAGCGTAGTGGCCATTGAGGTCTGGGTCGAGCTGAGCGCGTAAAGCTCGTTTACGATGTCGGACGTGCCGTAGAGCATAGCGCTGCGCCCGGCTTCCGTACCGATGTCGGTAACGCTTATTTCAAGCTCCTGCGCCAGGCTAAGCACATTTTCCATGCCGGGCGCGGTGATCATGGAACCGTTTATCTCAGCGATGAAGTTGCCGATCAGCGGGGAGAGCGTGTTGACCGCGTCCGCGATGCTTTCATCCGAGGGCATGCCGTCCTCGGACATGTCTGCCTCGTTCTGAAGCATGGAGCACCAGCTTGCCGCCTCGCTTGAAAGATCCTGTGCCTGCTGGCTGAGTGAACTCATGCTGCTGTCGATCAGGGCCTGATACTTTGCCGCCTCTGCGAGCTTATCCGACGCACTCTGCAGGAGATCCGCCGCCGCGGCACTGTCGGTCTCGATCGTGTCGACGTATGTTATCGCGGCCTCCACGTCCGTCGCCGCGGCCATCAGGGAGTCCGTCTGCACGTCGGCGATGGACAGCTCCGCCGCCGCGAGGATATCCGTGTCCAGCGTGCTGAGCAGATCGCGGTAATTATCCTTGCGCGCCCCGTCCGTCCCGCTTCTTTCGAGCTGATCGAGCAGGATGCTGAACTGGTTGTCGATCTTGGTCAGTATAACGTCGGTGTCCTTGCTGTAGCTGTTCATTGAGTCGGCGAAATCTACCACCGTCGTACCCGCCACGTCAGCCGTACCCGCCGAGGACAGCATCACATCGCCGAGGTCGTTGAGCGTTAGCTGCGACGCATCGAGCAGGCTGTCCATATTCGCCGTAACGGTGCGCAGCGACACCAGCAGCTTTGATATCTGCTCCAGATTGTCGCAGGCGCGGTCAAGTCCGCTCGTCAGGCTGCCGGACACATCGTTCGCGTCGATGCCGAAGGCGCGCATCACAGAGCTCATCGTGTTTATTGCGCCCGCCGCCTTCTCGACGACGGTGTTGTTTACCTGCTCCTGGACCGCGGTCTTTGCCTTGTTTGTTATCTTCGGCGCGATCGCATTCTTCTTTTCGTTCTCGTAGTATTCTATCTGCGGGTGCCTGAGGTCGTTGTCAAGAATGCTCAGAAAGTCCCGCGTGAAGTCCTTCGACACTATGAGTGCCGCGTAGTAATCACCGGAGTACACGCCCTCAAGCGCCGTCTGCCTATCGTCGACGAACACCCAGCCGAGCTGGTTGTTCGCGGCCAGACCGTCCATAACGAGCGAGCCTATATTCAGCTCCATTCCCATGAGCTTTGCGCCGCGGTCCTCGTTTGCCACCGCGACCTTTATGTTCGATGTGGATGACGGACCGTAGGGGTCCCAGTTCGACAGAATGTTGAACCACGCGTACAGACACGGCACAAGGCACAGCCCGATAATGACCACCGACGCCACGACGCTGCTGGATATGCGCCGGAAGTCAGCACGGAAAATACCGAAAATATTCTTCATACCTTCACCACATCCTCCGCGTCCTCTTTTTCGTTTTCGCTGTCGCCGCTGCCCGGTTCGGACTTCGCTGTCTCCTCAAAGGTGAACGACGCGTCCTTAGACTCAGGCTTCATCTTCGCAGTCTCCTCGAAGATGAACGGAGCATCATTGGCCTCAGGCTCAGTTGTGTTGTCATCTGAGGCTTCATCAATGATGAACGGAGCTTCGCCTGCCGGCTCTGCCTCCGCTGTCTCTTCAACGATGATCGGGGATACGACTATAGGCTCGTTGTTCCCAGCCTCCGCCGCTTTTTCCTCCTCGGCTGCCTCCGCAATGACCGGAGCCTCAACTATCGGCTCTGCCTCATTCGCGGCTTCGGCAGCGTGTGCTTCCGCGGTTTCCTCGTGCGCGTCCTCGCCTGCCAGCTTATCCTTTAATCTGTGCAGCGGCAGTTGGCTGCGGCGCTCCTGCGCGATGAGCCGAAGCTCCTCGATATCGATCTCCGGCATGATCGAATCCTCCGGCAGCGCATTTTCCATGCCGGTTATCTCCTCCAGCCGCTTCTGGATCCCGTGGTCGACGTATTCCAGCGCTATCAGAAACGCCGCTATCACGAATGTCGAAACTATCCACAGCACGAGGAATATGCCCTTCGAGCCCTGCGTCAGGAACATGATAAGCATGAACAGCAGCGGCACTATCACGAGCATTTTCAGCCCCTGACGTATGCCGACCTTTATGCGCTCGTGCAGCATCTCAACCTCTTCGAGCAGCCTGTCGTATAACTGATGGTATTTTTTGTTCTTACTCATTACCCGGCACCTCCGGAATAAATGTGGAGTTGTGTGTCATCAGAACAGCTCCGTCTCCTCAAGCTTCTCCTCCATGAAATGGTTGAGTCCGCTGAAGGGCTTGCTCACCAGCAGCCCTATTACCAGCCCCACCGCCGCGAATATCAGCAGCAGCGCGAGCTTCTGGATATAGTGCGTGCCGTAAAGCCCGCAGATGCACTCGCGCATCATGTCGATCGCGTAGGGGAAGGGGAAGAGAATGTATATCCTGCGGTTGAATTCAGGCAGCAGCTCCACCGGGAACGTGCCGCTCGAGCCCGCTATCTGCAGCACCATCACTATGACGACGACCGCCTTGCCGACGTCGCCGAAGGAATAGGCCAGCGCGTATATGAGCATGCTGAAGGTCAGGCTCGTGAAGAAGCCTGTGAGATACAGCAGCCCCGGATGTACGCACTGTATTTTCAAAATATACAGGTCGCCTGCAATTATTATAAGCGCCTGCAGTTGGTTCATGATAAAGAAGAGCAGGTAGCGCCCGAAGAACAGCTCCGCGGGCTTGGGGTCGATAAGCCCGTCGGTGCGCGCATGCGGCTTGAGTATCGCCGCGAGGATAACGCAGCCGACCCATATCGCCAGCACCGAGTAGAACGGAGCCATAGCCGAGCCGTAGTTGTCGATGGTGTAGACCTTGTTGACCGAGGTCTGTACCATCTCCGAGAAGTATTCGCTGTATACCTCTGGGTTTGCGCCGAGGATATCAACGAGCGCGTCTATGTAGTCCTGCGGGTCTATGGCGTCGAGCGCACGCAGCTTGTTTGCGATGTTCGTGCCGGCATTCTGCATAAGGGGACGGGCAATGTCAAGCGTGTCCTCGAGAGAACTGCGCGTCGCCTCTATTGCCTGCGCGAGCTGCGCCGTGCTGTCGGCAAGGCCGCGCATCTCAATGAGCGTGTCGTTGACTTGGGCGAGTATCATGCCGATGTCCTCCTGCAGCGCCTGTGCCGTCGGCACGAGCTGCGCCGTGTGCTCCATGAGCTCATCGAGCAGCGCGTTCATCTTGCCCACGTCGACAGATGCTCCGCCGTCGGCAAGCTGGTTGAGGTATACCTCAAGCGCCGTGCACAGGTCGGCCGTGTCCTCCACAACGTTGATGGAGGTCTGGTCGGCATGCGCCGTGTTCAGCGCCTTGGCCAGCGCATTGAGCTGATCTGCCATCTGCCCCATCATATCCGCCGCGTTTGCCGCGCCCACCTGGAAGTCAAGGCCGGGGTTCATGCCGCTTATAAAGTCGTTGAAATCCTTGATCGCCTGCAGTGCCTTAGTACACGCGTTATATATCTGGACGCTTATTTCCGTGAGCGACGGGCCGTCGCTGCCTATCGCGTCCATTATCGCCTCTATCTGCGACGCGTCGATCGGCGAGCCGGAAGATGAGCTGCCGCCGTTCGAGGCCGCGGCGAAGTTATCTATCGTGCGCACGCAGGAATTTATCGTCGTTTTAGCATCGTCGAGAACCGTCGCCAGCGTGACCTTCTCATCGTCCTTGAGGTCGTGTGCTATCTCGTTTCCCTGCTTCATTATCGCGTTGACGACGACCTCAAGGTACGCCTCACTGACGGTGCGGCGCACGGAGTCGACCGCTGTGTCGGTTATCTTTGTCGCAACAGCGTTTTTCTTAGCGTTTTCATAATATGTAAGGGAGGGCTTGCCGGTCCACTTCGTGAGCATGTTGAACATCTTGTAGGAGAAGTCCGCGTCGATAACGACCGATGCGTAGTATTCCCCGCTGTATACTCCGTCGATGGCCTGCTGCGCAGAGTCGCAGACTACCCAGTTTATTGAGGTCGCCTCGCGCAGATCATCCACGATGTCCTGCCCCATGTTGACAAACTCTCCGTCCTCAACGCAGCCCTCGTCGCCGGAGTACAGGCCGATGGATATATTGCCCGTATTCCCGTAGGGGTCCCAGTTGGAGTATATGTTCAGCCAGGCATAGAGGCTGGGCAGTACGGTTATCGCCACGGCGACCGCCATCGCAAAGAAGCAGCGGCTGAGCGATTTTATATCGGTTTTGAAAACCGTCCAGATGTTGCGCATAATTCCTCCGTATTCCCATAAAAGCTAATAGAATACATAAAAATGACATCGTACACTATATTATATTACGTGACCGACGCGAAATCAAGAGACAGAGCGGCACTGAATGCCTTAAATTAAACAAAGTCCCCTCCACATCGGAGCCCACAGTATGCCACAAAAAGTTAAGGAATAAATTAAAAAAGCCAGAACAAACGTAACGAACTGTGCATCACTCGAAAATTGCCTATTTCTTATTGCAGCACTTAAGCCCACCGCCAAAGGCTCCCCAGTGTTTGATATGCTTAGAGCTCGATAACAGAGCAGCAGGGGAGCTTGAGGGGGCAAGGCCCGCCTCAAATTGGATAAACCGCCGTCGAAAAGCGTACGTCTGCATCTGCGCCCTATCCCAACATTTTGTTGTAAAAAGTCCGAGAATATGGTATTCTATATGATACTGTAATTATGCCTATTGGAATAACTATCGGAAGGAAGGGTCGCGCCTTGTACCGCAGATATGTAAAAAGACTGCTTGATATAATCCTCTCCGCCGTCGGCACGGTGGTTCTCTCCCCGCTGTTTTTAATTATTGCCGCGGCGATAAAGATCGAGGACCCCGGCCCCGTGTTCTTCCGCCAGAAGCGCATCGGCATACATAAGACGACCTTTAATATCATGAAGTTCCGCTCCATGCGCGTCGATACACCGCGCGATATGCCCACCCATCTTCTCAACGATCCGCAGCGCTGGATCACGAAGATCGGCGGCTTCCTGCGCAAGACGAGCCTTGATGAGCTTCCCCAGATCCTTCAGATCCTCTCCGGGAAAATGAGCATCGTCGGCCCCCGCCCCGCGCTCTGGAACCAGTACGACCTTATTGCCGAGCGTGATAAGTACGGCGCGAACGACGTTACCCCCGGCCTTACCGGCTGGGCGCAGGTCATGGGGCGCGATGAGCTTGAGATAGAGGACAAGGCGCGCTATGACGGGGAGTATGCCCGGAATCTCAGCTTTGCCTTTGACGTCAAAATTTTCTTCATGACCATCGGCAGCGTCCTGCGCCATAAGGGCGTCGTCGAGGGCGGAACCGGAGAAATGAAAAAGGAGCGCAGACAATGATCGCTGTCACCGGCATCACCGGCCATTCCGGTAATTTTTTCCTCAAGCAGCTTGTTGATAATAATTATCCCGGCGCTCTGCGCTGCCTTGTGCGCGCAAGCTCCGATACCTCCGCGCTCGACGCTTCCGGGCTCAATATCGAGAAGCTCTGCGGCAGTATCGACTCGGACGCCGACCTTGAGCGCCTGGTGCGCGGCGCGGATACCGTCGTGCATATCGCCGGCATCTGGAAAACCCCGCGCCTGCTCGCCGCCATCGAGCGCACCGGCGGCGTGAAGCATGTAATTCTTGTACATACCACCGGTATTTACTCAAAATATAAAATGGCCTCTGCCGAGTATAAGGCCGTTGAGGAGGACATGCAGCAGTATCTTGACCGCGGCATGAATATCACCATCCTCCGCCCCACGATGATCTTCGGCGACCTGTGCGACCATAACGTTTCCAAGTTCATCCGCATGGTCGATAAGCTCCCCGTCATGCCGGAGATCGACCACGGTGCAGGACCCATCCAGCCCGTGAACGCGCGCGACCTCGGCCAGGCCTATTATAAGGCCGCTATGTGTGAGCGCCTGCCGCAGCTTGAGTATATCTGCTCGGGCGAGCGCCCGCTCACGGTGCATGAGCTTTGCGCGCTGATAGGCCAGTACCTCGGCAAAAAGACGCGCTTTGTGAGCTTTCCTATGGGCTTCGGCGTCTTTCTCGCCAAGGCTCTCAAGGCTGTGACCTTCGGGAAAAAGGACTATGTCGAGAAGGTCCTGCGCCTCGGCGAGGACCGCAGCTTCAGCCATGAAGCCGCCGAGCGGGATTTCGGCTATGCGCCCGACAGCTTCAATGACGGACTCAAACGGGAAGTTGAGGAATACATGAAGCATGGAAAGTAAAAAGATACTTATCCTTTCAAACCACTTTATCACTCTCTATAACTTTCGGCGGGAGCTTATCGCCCGCCTCGTTTCGCGCGGCCATAAGGTCTATATCTCCATGCCCGAGGATGAGCGCAACGAGTATTTCGCGCAGCTCGGCTGTGAGATGATCGTCACGCCCATGTCCCGCCGCGGCATGAACCCCTCGCAGGACCTTGCCCTGCTGCGCCGGTATAAGCGCATCATGCGCGAAGTGCAGCCGGACATCATTTTCAGCTATACCATAAAGCCGAATATCTACGGCACTATGGCCTCGAACGCCCTGCACTATAAGCAGGTCTGCAACGTCACCGGCACCGGTGCGACATTCCTGCATGAGAACCTGCTTGCAAAATTAGTGCGCGTTCTTTACCGCCATTCAATGAAATATGCCTATAAGGTCTTTTTCCAGAACTCCGGTGACCGGGACTATTTCATCCGTCACCGTATGGTGCGCGATAATTGGGACATGCTCCCCGGCTCCGGTGTGAACCTTGAGCAGCACGCTTTTTCTCCCATGCCCGAGGGCGGTACCGTCGGCTTTATCTATATCGGCCGTATCATGGCCGTCAAGGGCGTCGAGCAGTTTATGGACTGTGCCCGCGCCATACGCCGGGAGCACCCGGAGACGCGCTTTTACATGGCCGGCTTCATCGAGGAGGAGCGCTATAAGGTGCTCGTCGATGAGTATGTGCAGGACGGCTCTATAGAATACCTCGGCTTCCGGGACGATATAGACGACTGGATCAGGAAATGCTGCTGCACCGTCCTGCCCTCGCTCGGTGGCGAGGGCGTGCCGAACGTCATGCTCGAGTCTGCCGCCTCGGGGCGCGCCTGCATCGCGACGCGCATCCCCGGCTCTGTCGACACGATAGACGACGGCGTTACCGGCTACATCTATACCCCCGGCAGCACCGAGGAGCTTATCTCCTGCGTCAAAAGCTTCCTTGCTCTCTCACCCACCGAGCGCGCCGCGATGGGCCGCGCCGGCAGAGCCAAGATGGAAAAGGAATTTGACCGTGAGATAGTCATCGAGAAATATATCCGGGAGGTCGAGCAATGAACAGATATCTCCGCGCCCTTATTGTTGTGCCCACCGGCGCATTGAAGATGGGCTTTGCAAAGCTCTTTCATCCCAAGAGCTTTCACGGCCCTGCCCTCTGCATGGTCTCTCCGCACAGTGAGATCACGCTTGACGGCGGAAAGCTCTCCATCGGCTCGGGCTTCAAGATGCGCGACGGTGCAAAGCTCCGTGTGCGCAAGGGAGCCGAGTGCGTCCTCGGCAAAAACGTCTCCCTCAACTCCAATGATATGATCGTCTGCCATGAGAAGATCATCCTCGGCGATAATATCCAGCTCTCGCCGAACGTGCAGATCTACGACCATGACCATGACTATCGCGCCGAGGGCGGGCTTGCCGCGATGAAGTTTAAGACCGCGCCCGTCGAGATCGGCAATAACGTCTGGATCGGCGCAAACTGCGTCATCCTGCGCGGCACGAAGATCGGCGATAACTGCGTCGTCGCTGCCGGCAGCGTCATAAAGGGCGAGTTCCCCGCCAATACGCTTATCTACCAGAAGCGCGATACCGAGGTAAAGACGCGGGAGGTGGGCATCTGATGGTGCGCATCCTGCAAATGATCGGCAGCCTGAACGTCGGCGGCTCGCAGACGATGATCCTGAACCTCTATCGGAACATCGACCGCGAGAAGATCCAGTTTGACTTCGTGCTCGACCATCCCGATGAGCGGTACTTTGCCGCCGACGCCGAGGCTCTCGGCGCGCGGATATACAGCCTGCCGGGCTTTACCGGTTTTAACGCCCATGAGGTCAAAACGGCGTGGGATTCTTTTCTTACCGAGCACCCGGAGTATAAGGTGCTCCATTCCCATGTCCGCAGCTATGCCTCGCTCTATCTGCCCGTTGCCAAAAAGCACGGACTCAAGACCATCATCCACAGCCACAGCACCTCGAACGGCTCCGGAGTCTCTTCCGTCGTGAAGCGGCTCATGCAGAAGCCTTTGAGAAATCAGGCGGATGTGCTCATGGCCTGCTCGCGCGAATCGGGCGAGTGGCTCTTCGGGGAAGGAGCCTGCGAGCGGGAGAACTTCGTTTTCCTGCCCAACGCCGTCGATACCGCGCGCTACCGTCTCCCGGAGAGCGTACGCGAGAAGTACAGCAGTGAGCTCGGCCTGACGGATAAGCTCGTCATTGGCCATGTCGGGCGCTTTCACACGACGAAGAACCAGACCTTCCTGCTCGATGCCTTCAAGCTCGTGCACGATCAAAGACCTGACAGCGCTCTCCTTCTCGTCGGCGACGGCAATCTTCGCGCCAAGTGCGAGGAAAAGGCCGCCGCGCTTGGCCTTTCGGACAGCGTCATCTTTACCGGCAACCGCAGCGACGTGCCGGAGCTTTTGCAGGCGATGGATGTTTTCGCCTTTCCTTCCGTGTGGGAGGGCCTGCCCGTCACGCTTATCGAGGCGCAGGCCGCTGGGCTTCCGTGCCTCGTGTCGCAGAACGTCACGCATGATGTGGACGTGTCCCCGCTCGTTGAGCGCCTGCCGATAGACGATGATGCCCTCTGGGCGGAGAAGCTGCTTAACGCACCGCCGCGCCGCGATGTGACCGGGGATATAGTCCGCGCGGGGTTTGACATCCGCTCCTCGGCGGAGAAAATGACCGAGCTTTATCTTAAATTAGCGGAGGGGAGACAGCCATGAGCAAATATATCATGCGGCTGGACGATGCCTGCCCGAGAATGGATGCGGACAAGTGGGCGCGCATCGAGACGCTTTTGGATAAATACAGTGTGCATCCTCTTGTCGGCGTCATACCTGACTGTCAGGATACCGGCATGGATCAATACCCCGAGGACCCTTCATTCTGGCAGCGCGTGGATAATTGGAAAGCCAAGGGCTGGTGCATCGCCATGCACGGCTGCACCCATGTATACAGTACCGATTGCGGCGGCATCAATCCCGTCAATGCCCGTTCCGAATTTGCCGGCGAACCGCTTGAGGTGCAGGAGGAAAAAATCAGCCGCGGCGTAGATATCATGCGCGCCCACGGTATCGAGCCGAAGGTGTTCTTCGCCCCGTCGCATACCTTTGATGAGAACACTCTTGCCGCCTTGAAGAAATGCAGCGCCATCCGCATCATCAGCGATACCGTTGCCAACGCGCCGTATTCTATGGATGGCTTCACCTTTGTGCCGCAGCAGTCGGGCCGAGCCCGTAAGCTTCCGATAAAATGGATCACATGCTGCTATCATCCGAACGCTATGACCGACTCCGATTTTGACCGGCTCGAGGCGTTTCTCGCCGGGCACGCTTCGGAGTTTATAGACTTTCCCACCGAAGGCGCGGACAGAAAGTTCGGCGTGCTTGACGGTATTCTGCGCTCGCGCTACTTTGCCGTCAGGGCAATAAAAATAAAACTGCGCGGTAGATCAAAATGAAAATCAACGATAAAACATTAATGTTTTATATAAATGCCATACATGACGGCGGAGCGGAACGGGTAATTCTTCAGCTCGCCCATCGCTTTTCTAAGGTGGGCTACAGGTGCATCCTTGTCACCTCCTTTGTCGATGAGCATGAGTACCCCGTCCCGGAGGGCGTGGAGCGCGTCTCGATAGAAAACGAGCAGATCATCCAGTCCCGGCTCAAGAGAAATCTGTCTCGGATAAAGGCTCTGCGCGCTCTGTGCAGAAAGGAGCGGCCGGCGGCCCTCATTTCCTTCATGGCAGAGCCGAATTTCAGGTCAATATTGGCCACTTTGGGCCTTCCGACCAAGTGCATCGTCTCCGTCCGGAACGACCCTGAGAAGGAATATGCCGGGCGCTTGGGCCGCCTTATCGGAAAGCTCCTGCTCCCTATGGCGGACGGTTGCGTTTTCCAGACCGAGCAGGCCAAAGCGTGGTTCCCGAAGCGCCTGCAAAAGAAATCCGCAATCATCATGAACCAGGTTGACAGCCGCTTTTTTGAAACGGAGCTGTCGCCGCAGCGCCGCGGCATCGTCACCGCAGGACGCTTGAATGTGCAGAAAAACCAGGCGCTTCTTATAAAAGCCTATGGTAAAATAGCCCAAAAGGTTCAGGACGATCTGTTTATCTACGGCGCGGGAGAGCTGCGCGAGGAGCTTCTTGAGCTTGCCGCGTCGCTTGGAATATCGGAGCGCGTACACCTGCCCGGCGCGTCGGACGACATGCCCGAGACGCTCAGCCGCGCAAAGCTCTTTGTACTGCCTTCGGACTATGAGGGCATGCCGAACGCACTGCTCGAAGCGCTCGCGATGGGGCTTCCCTGCATCTCAACGGACTGCCCTTGCGGCGGCCCCGCTATGGTCATTGACCAAGGGCGTAACGGCTGGCTTATCCCCGTCGGGGATGAGACGGCGCTTGCCGCGAGGCTGCTTTGGGCGCTGCGCAGTCCGGAGCGCTGCAAAACTGTCGGAAACGCCGCGCGCCTGCGCGCGGAAGCATTCAGACCGGAGAACATCTTTTCCCTTTGGAAGAACTATATTGAAGGAATAATCGCGAAAAGAGGCTGAAATATGAGCGTTGCAGGATTAAAATACTATCTTTCAAGTCCGGCAAATATGTTTGACCTTTTGGCCAGCCGCAATTTGCTCAACTGGATGTCGGATGAGGCCTTTCTGAAAAGAAAGTTCAGGCTTGCAATGGGACATAAGCTCGATTTAGACGCTCCCAAGACCTTTAACGAAAAGCTCCAGTGGCTGAAGCTCTATGACCGTGATCCCTTGTATACCAAGCTTGTCGATAAATATGCGGTCAGAAAATACATCGCCGAAAAGATAGGCGAGGAGTACCTTATCCCCCTTGTCGGCGGCCCTTGGAACAGTCCGGATGAGATAGATTTTGCTGCACTGCCCGATCAGTTCGTCCTCAAATGCACCCATGACAGCGGCGGTGTTGTCATCTGCAAGGATAAATCAAAGCTCGATATCCCCGCCGCGAAGGCGAAGCTCTCAAAACACCTGAAGCGCAACTACTATTGGACGAACCGCGAATGGCCGTATAAAGACGTACCGCCGCGGATCATCGCCGAAAAGTACATGGAGGATGAGACGGGGGGGTTGAATGATTATAAAGTAATGTGCTTCAATGGTGAGCCGAAACTCATTCAACTCCATATGGGACGCTTCGCAAAACACACGCAGGATTTCTATGACACTCAGTGGAAAAGACTGGACATAATCCAGGGGGACCCGATGGCTGATGAACTGACGCCAAGGCCGGGGTTCCTTGACGATATGCTGAAAAAGTCAAGCGAGATTTCCCAAAAGTTCCCGCATATCCGTGTCGACTGGTACGGAATAGAGGGGAAGCTTTATCTGGGAGAGCTGACAATGTATGATGGAAGCGGCATGTGCGCGTACGACGATGAAGAGTGGGATTATAAGATCGGCAGTTGGGTAGAGCTTCCGGAGCGGCAGAGAAAATAAATGTCATGAAGGAAAAGGAAACATGGACAATAACATCAAGTTCAGCATCATGACCCCGGTGTATAAGGTGGAGCAGTATCTGCCTGAGTGCATCGAGTCGGTGCTGGGACAGACATACGGAAATTTTGAATTCATACTGGTGGACGATGGGTCACCCGACCGAAGCGGCGAGATATGCGAGGAGTATGCGCAAAAGGACAGCCGCATCCGTGTGTTCCACAAACCGAACGGCGGCCTCATGCACACCCGACGCTATGCGCTTGAGCGCGCATCGGGGGACTATTACGTCTTTCTTGATTCGGACGATTATCTCAGCCCTGATACGCTGGAGACGCTTAACCGGTACATAAGCGAGACCGGGGCCGACTGCGTCATTTACGGCTTCGAGTGGCTGCGCCCGGAGGGCACGGTGCAGGTGCAGTGCGCCCCCTGTGACTGCGGCCGCGTCATCACCGACAAGCGCGAGCTTTATAATATCATCTTCAACAATGACAGCTATAATTCGCTCTGCCGCAAGTGCGCGAAGGCATCCTGCTTTGACGGGCGCGATCACAGTATGAGCTACCATATTAAAAACGGCGAGGACTGTGTGCAGACGATAGAGATCGTTGAGAATGCGCGCAGCGTCGTGTTCATCCCCGAGATGCTCTATCGCTACCGGTATAATTCGACAAGCATCACACACTCCAATGAGTTCGACAATTACAACGCTGACTTTGAAGTGAGCGAGATCGTGCTCGGTTTTCTGAGGCGCACCGGCGTGCTGACGCCCGAGGACTTTGACAGGCTCAGAAACAAGAGCCTTGACAGTATGGCCGTCGAGATAAAGCGCATCTGCCGCTATGCCTCCACAAGAGAGCATAAATATAATGCGGTCAAGTCCATAAGAGAAAGCGCATATTACGGCGAGTTTCTTGAGGAGGGCTACCGCCACGCTGCTCCGCTTCCGGGGCAGGAGCTGCCGGATGCGATGAGAAGAAGGCTCAACCGTCTCACTGCAAGGCTTCTGAAAGCGCGCCGGTATAACGCGATAATAAATATCAATACCCTGCTCTACCGCACAGCGAAGGCCGTGGGAGCAAGGTGACAGCGAAGGTCATGGCATGAACAAGGCAACGGTAATAAAATCACTTATATATAAATTCACGGAGCGTTTTTCGGTCAAGGCCATCGGGCTTGTGATAAGCATAATCCTCGCCCGTCTGCTCGCACCGGAGGTGTTCGGTCAGCTCGCGCTGCTCACGGTGTTTACCGACCTTTCGCTGACGGTCGTTGACGGCGGACTGAACTCGGCGCTCGTGCAGAGCAAGGAGGCCGGGGAGCGGGATTATTCTACGGTGTTCGTTATAACACTTGGCCTCTCCGCGCTGATGATAGTGCTGCTATACTTTGCAGCGCCCTATATCGCCGGTTATTATAAAAGCCCGGCGCTTATAACGCCGCTGCGCTTTTATTCGCTTTCTATGCTCTTCAGTTCCTTTAACTCTATCCAGGTCGCGCGCATGCAGCGCGAGATGCGCTTTCGCGAGATGATGTTCTGCAGCCTTGCCGCGACGCTGATCGCCGGTACGTTCGGCATAGCGCTGGCATATAAGGGCGCGGGACTCTGGGCGCTGGTGGGCTACTATTTCTCCCACATCGCGGTGACCTGCATCGCCATGTTCTGCACGGACCGGTGGGTCCCGCACGGAAGATTCTCGAAGGACAGCGCGAAGCGCCTCTACGGCTTCGGAATAAAGATGCTCGCCTCGTCGATGATAACGACGGTGTATAACGACATCCGCCCGCTCATAATCGGCAAGAAGTTCTCGACTGCCGACCTCGGCTATTATGAGCGCGGTCAGCGCTTTTCAAGCACCGTGTCGATGAACCTTGATACGGCGGTGCAGTCGGTCATGTTCCCTGTCATGGCACAGGCGCAGGACGATAAAGATCAGGTGCGCGCAATGTTAAGGCGCGCGCAGACTATGGGCATGTTCATAATTTTTCCGGCAATGGTCGGCATGGCCGCCGTGGCGGAGCCGATGGTGCGCCTGCTGCTGACGGAGAAATGGATGCCCTGCGTCATATTCGTGCAGATACTGTGCATCGCCGAGATGCAGGTGCCGCTCACCTCGGCGAACCTTGTGGTCGTAAAGGCCTTGGGGCGCAGCGATATTCTGATGAAGCAGGAGATCCTGCGCAGGACCCTAATGATAATCGTGCTGCTCATAACCGTGTTCGCCTTTGATTCGGTCGAGGCCATTGCCTGCGGCTTCCTGTTCAGTGCGTGGCTGGACGCGTTCGTCACCTCCGTACCGGTGAAGAAGCTGCTGGGCTACGGCTTTGCCAATCAGGCAAAGGACATGTGGCGCGGCGCGCTGGCCGCGGCGATAATGGGCGTGGCTGTGGCGGCGCTCAACCTTCTGAATGTGCCGGACGCGGCAAAGCTCATAATACAGATAGTTACCGGCGCGGCGGTGTATGTATCGGCCTGCGCTGTGCTCAAGGTCGAAAGCTTTATGTATATCCTGAACATATTGAAGAAACACAGGAGAGCCAAGAAGGAGGGGGACGCGGATGCTGAGTGAGGAGAAGAGAATCAAAACCAAAGCCCAGTTGAAGGAGTACCTCGATGTCGAGCTCGAACCCTATCAGATGTATGGGAGACAGTACATCGCGTATATCTTCCAGATAAGCGAAAGGGCGATACTCCGCCGTCACACCATTCTGCTGAGAAAGACCGAGTACCATTTGAACGCAGGACACAAGCTCATCGGCGAGCTTTACTATGCCCGCCTTATGAAGTTTCAATTGAAATATTCGATACACATCCCCATAAACTGCTTTGGAAAAGGGCTGAGGGTCATGCATGTTGGCCCGTGTACAATGAACGGGGAGATCACCGTCGGCGAGAACTGCAGCGTGAATATGTATGCCTCCGTCGTATGGAGCGACGGAAAGAACGAGGGAGTCCCGACGCTTGGCAACAATGTCACCCTCGGCTTGGGATCGATCGTTCAAGGAAATGTCACGTTGGCTGATAACATAACCGTCGGCAGCGGCGCGCTCGTGAACAAAAGCTTCCTTGAGCCGGGCATAAACCTTGCCGGTGTGCCGGCAAAAAAGGTCGGCGAAAAGAACGCGGAGCTCTGACAGCCGAGGAGGACGGATATGTTGTACAAGGTACTTAGAAAGCTGAAACTCGGAAAGAGCGCATACCAACTGCTCTACCCGTTCAGGGGCAAGGCTTCCGCCCTGCCCGGAACGAATGAGGCGCGTGCGCTGCTGGAGAGCGTGAGTCCCGACACCGGCGGCTCGTGCCTGTGCGCGCGCCGGGTCAAAGGAGCCGTCCGCAAGGGCGAGCTTGATATCATCATCCCCGCATACAACGCCGAAAAATATTTGCATGAATGTATGGATTCTGTGCTTGCACAGCAGACGCAGTATAGCTTCCGCGTGCTCGCGATAGACGACGGATCGACGGATGCGACGGGAGAGTTGCTTGACGGCTATGCCGCACGCGACAGCCGGGTCCACGTTGTCCATCAGGAAAACCGCGGCCATTCTGGTGCGCGCAATGCCGGGCTTGAGATGGCCGATGCGGAGCTTGTCATGTTTCTGGATTCGGACGATGTGCTTTTCCCCGACGCGGTCGAACAGCTTGTCGGGGCAGTGATGAACGGGGATGCGGTGTTCTCCGAGGGAGCGTACGAGGTAGTCGATACCCAGCTGAGTCATATTTCAGACAGACCCCATAAGGCGGGTGAGATCTCGGCGTGCGAGGACTGCTACTCATATCCGTGGGGCAAGGTCTACAGGCTCAGCGCGCTTGACGGCTTCTGCTTTCCCGATGGCTATCTGTATGAGGACAGTTTTATTTATCAGGTGCTGTTTCAGCGCTATGCGCAGCTTGACAGAAAAGCGGCCGGGGTCGATAGCACCGTCGTCAAATATCGCGTGAACCCCGGCGGGATAAGCAGAAGGTCAAGGGGAAGCGTTAAGAGTATCGACTCGCTGTGGATAACGCTGAGCCTGCATGAGGACAGGAAAAGGCTTGGCATCCAGAACACGCAGGAATACTATGTGTACATTCTCTCCATGCTTGTGCTGACCTATCACCGCACGGAACAGCGGGATGAGGAGACGAAGAAGGCCATATTTGTTATGTGGCGTGACTTTCTCGGCAGAGAGTTTGGGGGCTTCAGCTCCGCGGACCCGTTCTTACGCAAGCTTGAGCGTGCGGTACACGACAGAGATTACCCGGCTTACGAATTATTTTGCAAGCTGGCGGATTGAAATAAAGATTCCTAAAAGGAAGAACACATGAAAAAATTCGGAGTATGGATACTGAAGGCAATAGCCGGGGGCGTGATCGCGCTGCTGGCCCTCAACGCTTTCAGCATGCTTTACTATAACGTCCCGGTACACTACACGAATCCGGACGGCTCAACTGAATATAAGTGGGAGACGTCTACCTTCTACAGCAAGGGCACCGAGGGCTTCGCGTGGGGCGTGACAAATAACGACGGCTTCAATAACCTCCGGGACTATACGCCGGGTGAGCGGATAGACATCCTGCTGATGGGCTCGTCGCATATGGAGGGTTTCAATATCGCGCAGGATGAAAACGCCGGTGCGGTACTCAACACGCTTTTTGACGGGGAGAAGTACACCTACAACATCGGCACTGCGGGGCACACTATGCTCTACTGCATAAAGCATCTGGCCGCGGCGCTGGATACGTATGAGCCGGGGGAGTATGTCGTCATCGAGACGAACACCGTGGACTTCGCGCCGAAGGATATCGACGCTGTCATGAGCGGGACTCTGGCGGATATCCCGTCGCAGAGCGGAGCGCTCATAACGCTCATGCAGAAGCTGCCGTACCTGCGCCTGCTCTATACGGTGCAGTTCAAGGGACTGGCCGGGAACGCGGATGCTGCCGATACGGAAGCCGCGGGCATCGGGGAGCCGACGCAGACAGGAGACTATGCCGCGGTACTCTCTCCGCTGCTGGGCATGGTGGCCGATATATGCAGCGAGCGGGGCGTGCAGCCGGTCATCGTCTTTGACGCCATAGTGCTTGTCGACGAGCAGGGAAGGGCCTATACCGTGACCGACCCCAAACAGCTTGCGGCGTTCAAGAGCGTCTGCGCGGAGAAGGGCATCGTCTTTGTCGACCTGACGGGTGCGTATACCGGCGAATACGCCGAGAGCTGCCGGCTGCCGTACGGCTTTGCCAACACGACGCCGGGCGTGGGTCACATGAACAAGGTCGGGCACAGGCTGTTCGCGCAGGAGGTATATGAAACTATAAAGGCATTGGAGGAGGAACAGGATGGCGTTTAACAGTCTGGGCTTCCTTGCCTTTTTTGCTGCCGTCTGCGCAGTGCTTGCGCTGACGAATATTTCCACCGTAAAGCGTGCCCTCGGAGACAAGCTTTTAAGTGCGCGCCATGTGCTGCTCATTGCGGCAAACTATGCCTTTTACGCGAGCTGGAACTGGAAATGCTGCTTCCTGCTGCTCGCGCTCACGGTGATCGCCTATGTGAGCGCGGCGAATTGCCGCCGCAGCCGCCTTGCGCTGCATGCGGGCATCGTGCTGCCGCTCGTGATCCTCGGCGTGTTCAAGTATTTCAATTTCTTCGTCGGCTCCTTCTGTGAGCTTTTCGGCATCGCGGAGCCGGGAGCGCTGAAGCTGCTGCTGCCGGTCGGCATTTCCTTCTACACCTTCCAGACGCTCAGCTATATCATTGATGTCCACCGCGGTAAGGTCGAGGCGGAGCGGAACCCTGTAAAGCTCGCGCTTTATATCTCGTTTTTCCCGCAGCTCGTCTCCGGACCGATCGTGAAAGCAGGGGAGTTTCTTCCGCAGCTTCGTGAGGACAGGAACGTTTCCCTCGCAAACCTCGAAACGGGCGTGCAGATTTTTCTCTTCGGCCTTTTCAAAAAGGTAGTTATCGCGGATAACATCGCTGCTTTCGTAAACGCAGTGTACTCTAACCCTGTGCAGTTCGGCGGCGGGACCGTGCTGCTGGCTGTCGTGGGATATTCGATACAGCTCTACTGTGACTTCTCCGGTTATTCTGACATGGCCGTCGGCTGCGCGCGCGGCCTTGGCTATGAGCTGCCAAGAAACTTCAACATGCCCTACCTCTCCAGCAGCGTCAAGGAGTTCTGGAAGCGCTGGCACATCAGCCTTTCAACGTGGCTGATGGAGTACCTGTACATACCGCTCGGTGGCAACAGAAAGGGTAAAGCCAGGACTTATGTAAACCTGATGCTGACAATGGTCATAGGCGGCCTGTGGCACGGCGCGGCGTGGACCTTCGTCGTGTGGGGAGCACTGCACGGTTTTGCACTCTGCACGCACAGGCTGTGGAGCGCGTGGCGCGCAAAGAGCGGAAAAGTGGGGGAGAGCCGAGTGTACACGGCGCTGTCCATACTGCTCACCTTCTGCTTTGTCAGCTTCTGCTGGGTGTTCTTCCGTGCCGACAGCTTCGGCACAGCGATGAAGATACTCACGGCGATATTCACATGGCAGCCCGGCATGACGCACATCAGTAGCTGGACATTGTTCGGCGTCCTTGTCACCGCCGCGGCGATGGTGATAGCATGCGTCAAGAGCTGGAAGCGCGGGACAAAGCCGGAGGGCTACTATCCCATTGTCAGCCTCAACAGCGTATGGGGATTGGCGCTGTTCTTCGCCACCCTCGGGCTCACACTCGTGCTTGCCTACACGGGCGAGACCCCGTTTATCTATGCTCAGTTCTGAGTTTAAGAGCGTGTCAAAGAACCCGTTTTTCAAACAGACTGGCAAAAATACTTTTTTGACAGTCTGTGTGACCGGAATAAAGCGGCAGTGCTTGTCATATGCTTATACGGGTGATGAAAGTGAAGCACAATATAAAGCTCAAGCAGCTTATCGCGGCCATCGCGCTTCCGCTGGCGGTCGGCGGGCTTGCCGCATTTCTTACAAAGGACGGCATGAAGCTGTTCGGGACTATGGCAAAGCCGCCGCTTGCGCCGCCGCAATGGCTCTTCCCGGTCGCGTGGACGGCGCTGTATATCCTCATGGGCATCGCGTCATATCTTATCTGGACGGCGCATGTGTCCGAGG
>CAKTIH010000010.1 GCA_934565615.1 uncultured Oscillospiraceae bacterium
TAACCATCATAGCGACCTTAAAGACGATAGCATGGTCGAACTCGCGCAGATCAAGACCCGTGATCTTCTTGATCTTTTCAAGCCTGTACACCAGAGTATTGCGGTGGACATACAGCTTACGCGAAGTCTCGGAGACGTTGAGGTTATTTTCAAAGAACTTGTTGATAGTCTCCAGAGTATCCTCGTCCAAGGTCTCTATGGGATTTTTCTTAAATACTTCGTTCAGAAACATCTCGCACAGGGTAGTAGGAAGCTGATAGATAATACGACCCAGGCCGAGAGTTTCATAGTTGATTATTGTCTTTTCGCTTTCAAACACACGGCCGACCTCAATGGCGACCTGCGCTTCCTTGTATCTGTCGGCAAGCTCACGCAGATGGCGCGCATTTGTGCTGATGCCGATAACGCACTTTATACCCATCTCCTCAGCGAGGGAGTTTTCAATAGTGTGCGCAGCCTTGAGTATCTCCTCGGGGCAGTTGGTGTTCGGCAGAGCCTTGACGAGGACGATGTCCGTCTCGTTGATGTTCAGCACAAAGTCCTTCTGCTTGTCCGGGAAAAGGCGCTGGATAAGCTCCACCGCGGCTACGTCTGAGTTCTCGGTCTGGCGAACCAGCAGGACGACGCGCGGCTCATCCGTCACAAAGTGCAGCTCCTTTGCGCGGACGTAGACATCGCCCGGCAGGATATTGTCGGAGATGATGTTCTTTATGAATGCAGCCTTGTTGTGCTTTTCCTCATAATTGTTCTTCGCCTCGTTGAAGGCCACGGCCGAAATGGAGCATATAGTCCGGCTCAGAGAGTCGCTGCCCTCGGTGAATGCCGCATAGTCAAACTTTGCGCCGGGCGAAGAGAGGGCGCAGTAAGTTCTTGTTCCGGTAGAAATGGGATGCTCTGTCCCGTCAAACTCGTAGAGATGAAAGTCGTCCAGTCGGGAGCCTATCATGGCAAGCTCGCTGCACGCGACTACAAATCCCTGCTCGTCAACGACACCTATCGTTCTGTCAACGGCATCCTTCAATTGAATGATCACATTCTGAAAAATTCTGCTGGACATATTTCCTCCCTCTTCTGCCGCCATGAGCAGCTATGCCGTCTGTGTGATCCGTCTGCGGCTCTTTCGGATCGCTATGCACGCTGCCCTTCCGCCAAATAAAGCCGGCGGAGCGCCGTATACCCCAGCGCTTCTCCCCAGCGCCGGACTGTTTTTGTTGGGTCTGCCCGCTGTCAACGGCAGTCTGCCATGCGCGGGCCTCGGCCAATGGTCAATTTACCATATTGCTCCGATTTTCTTACTACATAATAACTCTGTTTTATGTAATTTTCAATATAAATTCTCTCTTTTTTTTGTGAACTTTTTTCGTTCAATGTTCTTAACAGTCAAAAACGGCTTGATTTTCAAGGGTTCAATTAAACTAATTGTCCAGAATAAAACTGCCCAACACCTTGGCTATGTCCTCGCTTCCAAGCTCCTTTACCTCTCCCGGCGCAAGGGCGGGGTCAAGCTCCAGACCGCCGACGGCAAGCCGCCGCAGCTTCACAACAGGCTTTCCTCTCGAAGCGAGCATGCGCTTCACCTGATGGTACTTCCCCTCCATGACTATAACATGGCAGCGGTTCCCGCCCAGCGGCATGAGCCTTGCAGAGAGGCACTTTGTCCCGTCCGCGAGGACTATCCCGTCCTCAAACGCTTTTACATCGGTCTCGTTCGGAACGCCGTCCACCTCGGCGTAATAGAGCTTCTCTATGCCTGACTTCGGTGATATCACCCGGTGAGCAAAATCGCCGTCGTTCGTGAGCAGCAGCAGGCCGCTCGTGTCCTTATCGAGCCGACCGACCGGGAACAGCCCAATTCGTCGAATCTCCGGCGGCAGAATGTCCAGCACCGTTTCCCGACGCTTATCCTCCGTAGCGCTCAATACGCCCTCTGGCTTATCCATCATGAAATACCGCAGACGGCTCGTGCACAGCTCGGTGCCGTCCACGCAGATCGTATGCCCCTGCTCTTCTATCTTCATGTCTGGCTGCGCTGCCGCCGCACCGTCGACCGTGACACGCCCGCTCTTTATCATCTGCCGCAGCTCGCTTCTGGTCGCAACGCCCAGCTCTGACAGCAGCCTGTCAAGTCTTTTCACCGCCATGTGCCGATCCTCCGCAGTGTCGAAGATTTTCGTTCGTTTATTATAGCATACCTGAGCGCAAATTTGAATAGCTTATCTTAGGGTAGGCGCGTTCTTATGCGTCTGCCGCCGCAGCACACTCTGTTGTCTCCATCTGCCGCTTATGGAGATCCGTTTCATCCGGTGCTGACTTTGCAAGCGGCAGAATGGAGATAAGCTATGACGCAAAAATGTTCAGGGTTTACTAAGAAAAAAGCCCTCATTCTGGTCTTGGGCTTGGGTGTTCTCATACTGCTGCTGATAGTCCTGCGTGCGGTGTTCGCTCCCGGCACAGAATTTGACCTTTCCACGCTCGACGGGCGCGAAGCCTTCCTCAATTCCCTCGGCTGGGAGATCGACAGAAGCACTGAGGAGTTCAGAACCGTTGTTGTACCTGATAAGCTCGAGGGGATAATGGCGCAGTATAACCGGATGCAGCAGGCGCAGGGCTATGACCTCTCAAACCACCTCGGCGAGCGGTGCAGCCAGTATAGCTATCAGCTCACAAATTACGCCGACTCCGATGGCACCGTCATCATCACGATCTACGTCCAGGAAAACGAAGTCATCGCCGGGGACATACATACCACCGCCGTCAACGGCTTTATGCACGGGCTCAAGCGCAACGCTCAGACTCAGAAATAAGTAATGCCGGCCATAAGCCGGCATTATTCGTATAGATTTAATTTTTACTTTTCGGCTCTGCCGATACCGAACTCAGCCGCGGCGATCGCCGTGCTGCCGTCCATGCCGGAGAAGTTCATAACGATGCGGTATCTGCCGTCACCGAGCTTATCATAGTGATTTGCGAAGTTGAAGGTCACTTCATCCGTTGCGTTGGCCGGGAGTGTGAATAACTGCATGGTAACAAAATCCTGCTTGTCGGGGATCACGCACCAGTGCCCGTCCTGCCATATCTCGAGCCGCTGAGCTGCACCGTAGGTATAATCCTTGTCCGTGAGGTTCTCAAGCGTCAGCGCCGCCTCCTCGGTCTCGTCGGTCACAGTGCGCTGCTTTATGAATATCTGCACCAGATCGTTCGTTGCCGCCGTGTCATACTCGCTGACCTCATACTTTGTGCCGCCGCAGCCTGCGAAAGAAAGCATAACGGCGAGCACCGCAATAACAGTAAACAGTTTTTTCATTTTTTCCTCCGTAAATTTCAAAAAGATAGATGCAGGTCTATTTCCGCCTGCATCTATTTGACGTCCTTATTTTGGCTATGTTCCGCATGGTTTATTAAAAATCTATAAACAAACCGTGCAGCCGCTCCGCCATCACAGCAGGACAACGCCCGCCTTCTCGCATTTCTCGACGGTCTCCGCGTCCCATATCGAAGCCTGCACCTCGCCTATGTGCGCCTTGCCGAGCAGAAGCATCGAAAGCCGCGACTGTCCGATGCCGCCGCCGATCGTCAGCGGAAGCTCCCCTGCGAGCAGCGCCTTGTGATACGGCAGCTCGCGTCGGTTATCGCAGCCGGAAATTGTAAGCTGTCTGTCAAGCGCTGCGGGGTCGACGCGGATACCCATAGAGGAGACCTCCATCGCACAGCCGAGCACATCGTCCCAGAACATGATATCCCCGTTGAGCGACCAGTCGTCATAGTCCGGAGCGCGTCCGTCGTGCGGCTTGCCGGACTTGAGTTTCCCGCCGATGCCCATGATGAAAGCGGTCTTGTGCTCCTTCACATAAGCGTTTTCGCGCTGCTTCGGTGTAAGTTCGGGGTACATATCCTCAAGCTCCTGCGCGTCTATAAAGCTGACGCGGCGCTCAAGCTTCGGCAGAACAGTCAACTGCGGATATATCGCCCGCATCGTGTCCTGCGTGTCGCATATCGCGGCGACGATATCCATGACCGTGAGCTTGAGATAGTCCCTCGTGCGGTTCTCTGGGAGAATGACCTTCTCCCAGTCCCACTGGTCGACATAGACCGAGTGCAGATTGTCAAGCTCGTCCTCATCGCGGCGGACAGCGTTCATGTCCGTATATAGCCCCTTGCCGGGGAAGAATCCGTAGCGCTTGAGTGCAAGGCGTTTCCACTTCGCCAGCGACTGCACGACCTGTGCCTTTGTCTCCGTGCGCAGGATATCGAACGACACCGGGCGCTCATAGCCGTTGAGGTCGTCGTTCAGGCCGGACTTTTCATCGACGAACAGCGGCGCGGAAACGCGGTACAGGTTAAGCTTCGCGCCGAGGTTCTCCTCAAAAAGACGCTTGAGCAGACTTATCGCCTTCTGCGTATCATATATCGTAAGCAGGCTTTTGTAATTTTCGGGTATATACGTTGACATAGCAGCTCCAGTTCCCCGCACATTGCGGATGTTTTATTTCTTGCTGAGCATTTCAGCGATCTCCTGATACAGGTTCTCGGCGTTGAGGCGGAAGTTTTTCTCCATGAGCTTTGCCTGCTCCTCGTCGCCGCACAGCAGGTGCAGATGAATTATCTCGCCCTTGCCGTCAGACATCGCAAGCTCGACCATGCAGCCGTTCTCGCCGATCTCGTGGCACGCTGTTATCATCGCCGCGCGGCGCAGCCGCTCCTCGACGGGAGCAAGCAGCTTGAGCGCCTTCATGCGCACTGAGTACGGCAGACTGCTCTCTACGGCCTCCGCGTTCTTCGCGCCCTTGTCGGTGATCGTGTACCCTGTCGGAGTTTCCTTTATATGCCCCGTCTCTATAAGGTCGGAAAGGCAGTCAGAATAATCGAAATAGTCTATCCCGCCGTCGCACTGGCACAGCTCGCATAATGTTTCCGGCTCGACCTCTCCGGGCAGACGGCGCAGGATAAAGAGGATCAGGATCTTGATATCCAGCTTTTCATGTATGAATCCAAGACGTGCCATAACCGTCTCCTTCCATGATTGCTTTATAGGTCATTATATACTTTCCGTCCATGCTTTTTCAAGAGTTTTTTACACATATGCGGAACTTGCGCATAGACTGTACTGAAGTGTTCTTCAATCCAGACAACAGGAGGTATATCTATGGCCGACAGAGTAGTGCCGGGGCCCGTTGAGAACTCGGCAAGCATTCGAGAAGCCGTATGCGTCAATACCAGAAAGATATTCGATAGCTGCAGAGACAAGGACTGTGTGGATGATCTGCGTGTCTACCCCACCGTGAGCTCCCAGTCCTACATAGAAAACGCGCTCAGCATCCGCCCCAAGCGGGCAGAGCTGCTCTATGTAGATGTAAGCGTTGAACCGGTCGGCTTTAACCGCGGCTATTTCACCGTCGACTGCACGTACTTCTACCGCGTCACCGGCGAGACCTTCCCCGGCGGCCAGACCTGCACGGGTCTGTGCGTGTTCGATAAGCGGGTCATGCTTTTCGGCAGCATTGCAAGCGTGAAGTCCTATTCCTCGGACAGCGCGCTGCCGCTCTCGACGGTCGACGAGCTGCCCATTGCCGTGGTCAATTCCGTCGATCCCATCTGCCTGCACTGCAAGATCTGCGATTCCGAGTGCCTGCTGCCGACGGAGCTTGAGCAGCGCAGCATCCCCGCGGCGATCACGGCAGCCTTCGACGAAAGCCTTGTCCTTACCGACACCGCCCGCCGCTGGTTTGCGACTATCGGTCAATTCAGCATCATCAGGCTTGAGCGCGACACTCAGCTGCTCATTCCCGCCTATGACTACTGCCTGCCCGATAAGGAGTGCCCCGGCACGATCACCGAGGATGATCCCTGCACGCTCTTCAGCCGCATCCGCTTCCCGGTCGAGGAGTTCTTCCCGCCCGACAGCATCTGCGACTGCGAGGATTACCGCAGCATGAAATAAGGCTGTGCGCATAAGGCATGATACGGTATTAAAGGGCTGCGGCGCAATGCCGCAGCCCTGAGCATGTCAAAGAGCCCGTATGCAGCAGAAGTTACGGGAAGGAAGATACGGTGAAAGAAACCCAGGAGGGGTGTCTTTCACGTCCAATAAGAATAAAATCTGAACTTTTTTGAAAGTTCAGATTTTCAAGCAGACTGTCAAAAATGCTTTTTGCCAGTCTGCTAATTTTTGTAGATCGCAAGAACTGTTATGTTGTCGTGCTTGCCTGCTTTTCCGCCTGTCAGCGCAGCGTGTACAAGCACCCAGGGCAGATGCGGCCCGTTCCCGGCATGCTGCATCACGAGCTCCTGCATATTCTCTTCCGGCAGAGACTTATACAGTCCATCGGAGCAGAGCACTATCACATCGTTCCCCGCTTCACTGAACTCGAACACGCCGGTGTCGATCAGCAGGTCTCCGCCCTTGCCGATATAGCTTATGAGCGCCTCTCTCTGACTGTCGGTGTCGACCTCCTCCTGCGTGATGCAGCCGGCGTCACACCGCTCCTGAAGCAGCAGGCGGAAATTATGGTCGCGCGTGATCCGCTCAAGTCGTCCGTTATGTGCGAAATATATACGGCTGTCTCCCACAGAGACCCAGTACGCCATGCCTTCACGAACTGCGACGGCCGCGACCGTCGTGCCGCTGCTGAGCCTTCTGCCGTCCCGATCGGTGAGCACGGCTACCTCGGCGTCCGCCGCCGTGACAAGCTCCCTGAGAGTCTGGCACACATCGTCGACCTTACCCATCTGATAGTAGCCGTTATAAACATGCTCCGCGCACACGCGGCTTGCGACCTCGCCGCCCTCCATGCCGCCCATGCCGTCACACACGATTGCGAGCAGCCCGCATTCCTTCACTGCAGCACTGTCCGTATCGGACGCGAACATGAAAAAGTCCTGCTGGTATTTCCTGTCGCCGATAACGCTCTCGGCGAAGATGCCAAAGTTCTCCGTTTCATCGTTCATGCTGCTTTCACCATTTGTACATGTCTGTTTTATTTATCATTTCAGCCTCTCCGCTTCTTCCAGCCACAGCCGCGCCGACGCGTCAGACGGCATGCGCCAGTCGCCGCGCGGCGACAGCGTGACGGTACCGACCTTCGGGCCGTCAGGCAGGCAGGAGCGCTTGAACTGCTGTGCAAAGAATCTGCGCAGGAAGGTGCGCAGCCAGTGCAGTATCACATCCCTGCCGTATTCCCCGTCGAAGGCATAGCACGCCAGTCGGAATATCCGCGCCGGGGAAGCCCCGCTGCGCAGCATGTGGTACAGGAAGAAATCGTGCAGCTCGTATGGACCTACGATGTCCTCGGTTTTCTGCGTGATGCTCCCGTTGTCCGCCGGCAGCAGCTCCGGCGAAATGGGCGTGTCGAGTATATCCTTCAGCACAGCGGCAGCGCCCGCGGAGCAGTGCCCCATTTCGTATTCAATGATATACCGTACGAGCGTCTTGGGGACAGATGCGTTGACGCCGTACATCGACATGTGGTCGCCGTTGTAGGTCGCCCAGCCGAGCGCAAGCTCCGACAGGTCACCCGTACCGACGACTATGCCGCCGTTCTGGTTTGCTATATCCATGAGCACTTGCGTACGCTCGCGCGCCTGACAGTTCTCATAGGTCACATCGGTGCAGCCCTCATCGTGGCCGATATCCGCGAAGTGTTGTCTCACCGCCGCACTTATATCCACCGTCATGAAGCTGACGCCCAGCTCCTCGCAGAGCTTTTCGGCGTTGCTGCGCGTGCGCTCCGTCGTCCCGAAGCATGGCATCGTGACCGCGACGATATCCTCCCTCTGTCTGCCGAGCATGTCCATCGCCCTGACCATGACCAGCAGCGCAAGCGTGCTGTCGAGTCCGCCGGAGATCCCGATCACCGCCTTGCGGCAGCCGGTGTGCTCTATGCGGCGCATCAGCCCGTCCGACTGTATGCTTAGTATCGCCTCGGCGCGCTCGGCGAGTATCTCCCCATCGGCCGGCACAAAGGGCCGGCGCGCAATGTGCCGTGTAAGCTCTGTGTCTCTCAGCTCCTGGCTGAAGTATATGCGTCGGCACTCGGGGGCGCCGCATTCGTCAAAGCTCGTGTTCCTGTGCCGTTCAAAGCGCAGCCTGAAGAGATCTATTTCTGTTGCAACGAGCCCGTTCTTTGCAAATGGCTTCTTCTCCGCAAGGAGCTGTCCGTTTTCGTATATAAGGCTGTGCCCGGAGAATACCATGTCCTGCGTGGATTCCCCGTGCCCCGCGTTTGCGTATACGTAGCCGCATATGAGCCGCGACGAGGCGGAGGACACCAGCAGCCGTCTGTAATCGTCCTTCCCTATCAGCTCGTTCGAGGCTGAGAGGTTCGCTATCACCGTCGCTCCGGCAAGGCACAGCCCAGTCGACGGCGTGACGGGTGCCCAGAGATCCTCGCATATCTCCACGCCGAGGACGAAATCCGGCATCTCCCGGCAGCAGAACAGCAGATCGCGCTCGAACGGGACGTCGCTCCCCGCAAGCCTTATCGTGTTCTCGCCGCGGTAGTCGGCCCCGGAGCTGAACTGACGCTTTTCATAAAATTCACCGTAATTCGGCAGCACCGTCTTAGGCACGATTCCAAGCACCGCGCCGTTCTGGATAACAGCAGCGCAGTTATAGAGCTTCCCGCCCGTCCTTACCGGTACGCCGATCACCGCCATGCAGCGCTTTCCGAACGTATAGTCCCGCAGCGCCTCCAGGGCTTCGAGCGCGCCGTCAAGCAGCGTGTCGGAATAGAACAGGTCGCCGCAGGTGTAGGCCGTCAGATGCAGCTCCGGGAACACGAGGAGGTTTGAGCCCATGCGCTCCGCCTCGTCAAAGCACTCCCGGGCGCTCTCTAAGTTAAAGGCCGTGTCGCCCACCTTGATCTTTGGGCTTGCCGCCATCACTTTTATAAACCCGAACTTCATATTTATGCACCTCCGGCTCACTGAAATATAGGAAATAATAATCCCAGCAACAAGTAATGTCAATTATTATTCCGCATTCAGACGCAAAAAAGCTTGCAGACATGCAATGCCTGCAAGCTTTTTGATTCAATTCACTTCGTCTGGAAGCGTTCTATAAGATTCTCAACGCTGTTATCCATAACGCGCAGTATCTTTTCCTCAACTATCTCTCTCGGAAACTGCATCCCCATATCAAGCCAATAGGAAATAAACCCTATCGCGCACTCGGCGTAAAACTCAACGACAAATTCAAAGTCCTGCTTTTCGATGTTGCGCCCCTCGGCGACAATATCCGCAAAGCTGCGTATGCACTCCTGGAGCCGCCCCTTTATGTAGCGGAGCATGTACAGCCTACTGTTGGAATTATACACGTTCAGCGCAAAGGTCGAGTTCTCCCGCAGATACTTAATCCACATGACAACGTCGGTTTTCCAGCGGTCGTATACGACCTCTTTCGGAAGGTTCGCGTTCGCGTCCTCCTCAAACACCCACTCGAGCAGATCATATACATCGTCAAAGTGGTAATAGAAAGTCTGCCTGTTCACCCCGCATATCTCGACAAGATCCTTGACCGTGATCTTGTCTATCGGCTTGACCTCCATCATCTTTTTCAGCGCTGCCGCAAGCGCCTTTTTTGTAGACGTCGCCATAAAAAATCCTCCCCATCCTTCTTGAGTTATTATTATAACACAAACGCCGTCTGTTGGCAAAGCATTTTTCGCTGTTTTTCATATTATTTCTGCTTTTTATCTTTACACGCTGTGCGACGCATTTGGCAGATATGTATATTTTACAATTCTGAAATACAATCTCTGTTACATTTGAAACATATCGCGGGTATTATAATAACTGCAAGTGGCAGTTATTCATCTTTTTCATTTTGTCCTCTGAAAATACAGGAAAGCCCGGGTCGTCTGACCCGGGCTTTTCGTATCTTGTCAAAGAACCAAAGCTTCTTTTACAAAAGGGCTTGCACTCCGTTCCGCGCCTCATTGTCCGTTTTCAACGGACAATTCGACACTCACTTCGCGAGAAGTATTTTCTCCGACGTACACGCCGCCGGGGAAAATGTATTTGATTGATTTTTTGCCTGCGGGCAAAAAACTCTGCGAGGCCTTTTTGACTGGCTTATACGCTTCTATTTAACTATTTAGATTTAGGAAATTTGCTCCTTGCCGTCGACAACGGCGGTGCTGCTATAGAGCTGGAAGTCGGGGCCGCCGTTATCGTGGATGTCGCAGTTATCAAACACGGCGGTACTGTCATTGAGCGTGACGGCGCCGTATTCGCAGTCGTATATCTCGGTATTGCTGACGTTCATGTCGGCACAGTTGTCTGCGGTGATACCCATGATGCCGCAGCCGAAGAGCGCGCAGCCGTCGATCACCGCATTATCGCACAGGTAAAAGTACAGAACTCCGCCAGTGCAGGAGCCCTTCTCCTCGGTGTGTCCCGCCGTGAAGCCGCGGAGCGTCAGATCGGCGCATCTTTCAAAGCCGAGGACATCCGCGTAACGCGGCACGGCGGCGATGGTGACGCTCTCCGCGCCCGCGCCCTCGATGGTCAGTCCGTCGACACCGGTTATGACAAGGCTCGGTCCATCAAAGCGCAGATCCCAATGATAGCGGTCGGTCCCGGAGACGCCGTAGCCCTCGGCGGTGCTGAGATCATAGGTGCCGGCTTCGAGGTATATCGTCGTGTCCGGTGCGATGGCGGCGAGAAATTCATCAACGGTCGTGACGTGTACCTTGCCGTCCTCACTGACGGATAGCTCCGGGGTGCTTACCTCGGGGGTATAAGCGTTCCAAACGGCGTTATCCGTTTTCTGTATGTCCTGAAGCTCACTGTAGCTATAGACGTTTCCCTCGGGGTCGACGGCCTTGCTGTTTTCATAAAGGCTGCCGAGCTTTTCCATATCCGCGTACCAGTCTATAATGTCATTATCCCCGAGCGCGCAGCCCTCGACTGTGATCGGAACAAGTTCGGAAGCGAACATATCACGGAACTTATTGTTAGAAACCTCGCAGCCGCCGATATACACGCCGCTCGAACAGGAGCTGCTGATAAAGAGGTCCCCGCTGCTGTCACGCACCGTGCTGTTGAGCAGAGCAAATTTATCGCTGGAGGTTATCCTGAACATGCCAAGCTCGGCGGTGATGCCATGAAAATTGCAGTTATCAAAGCTGACGTTTTTGCTGCCGTATATGAATGCTGCGCCCTGCGAGCAGTTCCATATCTCGGAGCCGGTGACGGTGACATCCTCGCAGCTGTAGGCCGCGACGCCCTCGGTGCCGCAGCCGTAGAGCGAGCAGCCGTCCACCGTCACGGTCTTAGTGTTCTCAAAGCACAGCACACCGCCGGAGCAGTACGCGCCGTCGGTATGCCCGGCGGTGAAGCCCTCAAGCGCGATGTCCTCGCAGTCGATGAATTGCAGGACGTTCACCCAGCGCGGCTCGGTGACGATGCAGGTATCACGATTTGCGGCGCGTATGGTAAGGCCGGTGACGTTTTCGATGACAAGCTCCGCGCCGTCGCCGGTGTCCCAGCCGTTCCAGCGGTAATATTCGGAGCCGCTGTCCTTACCGTAAGTCGACGCCTCGGTGAGCATATAGCGCTGACCGGTAAGCTCGATCACCGTATTCGGCGCGATGGCGGCAAGCAGCTCGTCAACGGTCGTGACCGCTACCACGGGCCTGCTGTCCTCGCTCATCGGTGCGGGAGACTCAGGCGATTCGGTCTCTGCCGCGGGGGAGGTGGGAGCCTCGCCGCAGGCGGCGAGGGAGAGGAGCATTATTACCGCAATCATTAAACTAAGAAGTTTTTTCATAGCAATTCTCTCTTTCGTTATCTGGCAGAATTTGCCTGTTTATATCTGTAAGACGGAGCTGTGCCGTTTTTGTTTCCGAGTTTACCGCCGATTCGGTGAATCTTAAGCTTTCTTCAGAAGAAATCACGGAAAAAGCGCAGAAATGTTTTGACAAATCGCGAACTATAGTTTACAATAAGGTTACACGCGATGTGTGTATAAGTATGTGTTATAAATCTTTATATGAAAGAGGTTAACGATATGAAGAAGAATGTTATCGCACTGGCTCTTATAATAGTCATGCTGTTTTCTCTGTCTGCCTGCGGCAGCAAGGATGAGACTCCCGCCGCGACAGAGGCTCCCGGCCAGTCCGTTTCCGTGAGCGACCTTCCCGTCGCCACTCCCGGTGCTCCCGCCGTTCCCGAATCCGGTGTGACCACCTACGTCAGCGAGGTCAACGGCATCAGCTTTGATTATGACGTGCAGTATGTCGCCATGACCAACCAGGCCGGCAACGCAATGATCTATGCCGGGGAGAGCACCGACCTGCCCTTCTGCACTGTCTCCCTGATCCCGATGACCGACGCCGAGACGTATCTCAAGGAGATGGCCGCCGCTTCCGAAGTTGAACTGGGCAAGGACCTCCAGACCAAGGCCGGCGACCCGACCAAGGTCGACTTCGGCGAGAGAGATATCTATTACATATACTACACCTATAATGATAAGGATGCCGGCGGCACCGTTGCCTGTGCATACTACGCCGAGAACCTTGAGGACGGCAGCATTGTTGTCTATAATTCCACCGCACTCGAGGGTCAGACCGACACCGTCAACGGCATACTCAAGCTCGCGATCGAGACCTTCCACATCGCCGCCGACGGCACGAACGTGTAAGACGAATATCGATTATTAAAAGGCGCGCTGCAAACGCATTGCAGCGCGCTGTTTTTATTCCCTTGCTCCGGTTTCGAGATCGGAGATGTGCATGTACTCATCGTAGGTGCAGACGCGATCGATGATGCCGTCATCGGTGATCTCGATGATCCTGTTGGCAACGGTCTGCGTGAGCTGATGGTCGTGGCAGGAGAAGATGATATTATACTTGAAAGCCTCAAGGCCGTTGTTGAGCGCGGCGATGCTTTCAAGGTCGAGGTGATTCGTCGGCTGATCGAGCACGAGGAAGTTCGCGCCGGAGAGCATCATGCGGCTGAGCATGCACCTGACCTTCTCGCCGCCGGAGAGCACCTTGACGCTCTTATAGACGTCGTCCCCGGAGAAGAGCATGCGCCCGAGGAAGGTGCGCAGATAGCTCTCGCGCTTATCGGAAGAGAACTGGCGCATCCAGTCGATAAGGTCATAGTCGCAGTTTTCAAAATAGCTGTTGTGGTCCTTGGGGAAGTAGGCCGTGGTGATGGACGCGCCCCATTTGACGCTGCCTGAATCCGGCTCCTCCTCGCCCATAATGATCTTATAGAGCATCGTTACGGCAAGCTCGTTCTTGCCGACGATGGCTATCTTATCGTCCTTGCCGACAATGAAGCTTACGTTATTGAGGAGCTTCACGCCGTCGACGGTCTTGCTGATCTCGGTGACAAAGAGCCTGTCCTTGCCCGGCTCGCGCTCGGCCTTGAAGCCGACCCACGGGTAGCGCCGGTTCGACGCGGGCAGCTCTTCGACGGTGATCTTATCGAGGAGCTTACGCCTCGACGTAGCCTGACGGGACTTGGACTTGTTCGCGGAGAAGCGCGCGATGAAGGTTTGCAGCTCCTGTATCTTCTGCTCGGCCTTCTTGTTCTGGTCGCGGATGAGCTTCTGGATGAGCTGGCTGGATTCGTACCAGAAGTCGTAGTTGCCGACGTACATTTTGATCTTGCCGTAGTCGATATCCACGATATGGGTGCAGACGTTATTGAGGAAGTACCGGTCATGGCTCACGACAAGCACCGTGCCCTCATAATCCATGAGGAAGTCCTCGAGCCAGACGACGCTTGCAAGGTCGAGGTTGTTCGTCGGCTCGTCGAGCAGGATAACATCCGGGTGGCCGAAGAGCGCCTGCGCGAGCAGCACCTTGACCTTGAGGCGCGGGTCTATCTCGCGCATAAGGCTCTGGTGCAGCGCGGCGTCAACGCCCAGCCCCTGAAGGATGCGCCCGGCGTCGCTCTCGGCCTCCCAGCCGCCGAGCTCGGCGAACTCCTCCTCAAGCTCCGCGGCGCGTATGCCGTCCTCATCGGAGAAATCCGGCTTATCGTATATTGCGTCCTTCTCCTTGCCGCAGTCATAGAGCCGCTGGTTGCCCATGATGACGGTGTCGAGCACGGGGTAATCGTCGTACAGGCTCTGGTTCTGCTTGAGCACCGACATACGCTGCTTCGCGTCGAGCGTAACGCTGCCGCTCGTCGGCTCGAGCTCACCGGAGAGGATCTTTATAAAGGTAGACTTGCCGGCACCGTTTGCACCGATGATGCCGTAGCAGTTGCCGGGGGTGAACTGCAGGTCTACGCGTGAAAACAGCACGGACGAGCCGAACTGCATGGAAAGGTCGTTTACAGAAAGCATATGGAAACTCCGTTCAAAGTAGTGCTCTCAGTATAAACGCTCCCGGCGGGGCTGTCAATGCCGGGCGGCGTTTATTGACTTTTGAGCCGATTTGTTGTAACCTTATATGGTTAAACCGTATATTTCGGGAGCTTCCCTATGACAAATACTTTAAATGAAAAACAGGAGAGAACATTCTCCCTTATTATAATTCTCGTGCTGCTGGCATATTTCACTGTGTTCGCGATAGTGAACTTCGCGGGCTTTGCGTATTTCTGCAATGCCGACATGTATGAGGACACGCTCGTTGCCCGCCTGATGTGGGAGCAGAAAACGCTGTTTCCTGAGAACTACATCTTCGGCAACCAGTATTACGTTATCGCGACGCCGGTGTTCGCGGCGCTCTTCTACGGCATTACCGGCAGCATGAACACCGCGATGGCGCTCGCGACGACGCTCATGTCGCTGCTGATAGTGCTCTCGCTCGGCTGGATGATAAAGCCGTACATAAAGAGCCGTTCCACGCGGCTCGCGGTGCTGCTCGCGCTCACCGCTGCGGTATATATGCCGTATATCCTCGAAACGGATGAAGGGCAGCTGTTCTTCGTCATGGCGAGCTATTACGCCTGCTACCTTATAACGTTCTTTTTCTTAGCGGGAGACTATGTCCGCGCGCGGACGGACGCTTCGCTGCGCCCGGCGGCGCTGGCCGTTTCGCTGGTGCTGGCCTTCTGCACGGGCATGCAGAGCCTGCGGCAGACCTGCGTGAGCATCCTGCCGATACTGGCAGTCGAGTTCATATCCGCGCTGCGCCGCCTTGTCGCGCGCGAAAAGCTCTGGCCCAAAGGACAGCGCATGCCGCTCTGGCGCGCGCTCGGCTATGCCGCTGCCAACATCGGCGGCGTGCTGCTGATGAAGCTGCTGAATGTGCCCAACATGTCCATATATTCCGACACGTCCGTTCTGGACGGGACGGGGCTTAACGGGAAGCTCTGGCGCTTTCTCGACGCGCTGCGCACTGTGAGCGGGTTTGAGTGCGTCAAGAATAACGGCGGCTTCTTCGTGCTGATGTTCGTGTTCTTCACGGCGCTGGTGATCGCCGCGGCGGTGATACTGATACGCCGCGCCAAGACCGCGCCCGAGGGCATAGGGGCGTACTGGTGGCTTTCGGCCGTGAGCCTGCTTGCGGTCGTCGCGGCTTCGTTCCTCACGACGGTAAAGCTGCGGGCGATATACCTTTTCATCTATTATCTGCTGCTGGCGCTCTCCGCGGCGATCGTCCTTGAGCGCGCCGCGCCGAAGCTGCGCTGCGCTCTGCTTATCGCGCTGTGTGTGCTGTCGGCCGGGAATATTTATTTCAGCTATGGGGACGATCTGCGCGGCGTTTTCAGCGAAAGCAAAACGGCCTCCGAGGAGATATGCGACTACGCCGTTGAGAACGGCTATGAGCTGCTGTACGGCAACATCTCATACATCACGCCCAACGCCGCAGCGTATTCCGACGGTAAGCTCATCGCAGGTTGCTGGGAGAGCGACGTGATCTTCCACGCCGTACCCTATCTCAACACAAGAGACGTCTACCGCAGAACGGACTATTCGCGGGCGCTTTTCGTTTTCCATGAGCGGGAGCTTGACGCTGCATACAGCGAGGCTGCCGGGAGCGGAGCGGTGCTTACAGAGGTGGGAAGAGTAGGGGGATATGTGCTGTGCACCTCGTCTCAGCAGCTCATGTACCCGACGACTGATATAATAGAGCTCTATGTGAGCTACGGAGATGTGCCGCCGCGGTGACACAGGAAAAACCAAGGCCGCCCGGAAAGAGACCGGGCGGCCTTGGTTTGGAAAAAATTATTCCTATAGCTCAGATACCCAGCAGCGTATACGCTGCCGCAATGAGCATGCCTACGACGAGCAGTGCCGACGGATTATAAGCAACATCTTTCATTGTATACCCTCCTGTGATATTTGTGATCTATCCTTTAGCTTTTTGCTTTATGGCTATAAGACGGCGGCCGGTGGATTTTGTTCCCGGGAACTGAAAAAATTTCCTGAACCTATGGAGAAGGACTATGACAAAGACAAAGAAAATACTGCTTATATGCGTGGGCGCGCTTTTAGCGGCGGTACTGCTCTTTTTCGGGTACAAAAAGGGCGTGGAGCTTTACAACACCAAAAACGCCGAGGAGCTGTTCGCCGCCGGGGATTACGCCGGGGCGCGCGAATGGTACGAGAAAAACGGCAGCACCGAGGATATGGCGCGCTGCGACTATGAGCTGAACCGCGAGGCATACGAGGCGGCGGAGGAGAAGCTCGCAAACGGAGAATACGACGAGGCTCGGCTTGCCTTTGACGCGCTGGGGGATTTCGAGGACGCGGCGGACAGAGCGCTGGAGTGCGGCTTTCTCAAGGCGCGCTCTCTCACCGGCGCGGGAAGTTATACTGACGCGCTCGATGCGCTCTCTGCGCTCCCGGAAAACTACGCGGGCGCGAAGGAGCTTGCCAACGAGGCGCGGGAGGGACTGTATCAGCAGGCTCTCGCGGCGACCTATGAATGCCGCATGGATGAGGCGATCATGCTATGGAACAGCCTCGGCAGCTATAAGGACAGCGAGGCGCTGCTCAAGCGCTGCGTGAACCGCATAGTCAGCATGGCCGACGGTGAGGAGCTTGCCGAGAATGCCCCGTACTCCGGAAAGGATATCGGCGACGGCACACTGTATTGGCACCGGATCGGGCTTATATACGTGCCGAAGGAATGCAACGCCGACACGCGCTGCATGATCTTCTACCCGGGCGGCTATGACAGCGTACTGGCCAACGCCTACTATCAGGATTATATTTATGCCGGCACGTCCCCGAATGCGATAATCCTCTATATGTACAGAAACGGCTTCTACGATATGGAGACACGCATGGAGGAGGCATACCGCACGCTTGAGGCGGCGGCGATCGAGAACAATGTCTTTCTGCATGACATGGTCGTATGCGGGGCGAGCAACGGCGCATACACCGCGGTGAACACTGCGGCATACCTCTATGAAAACTACGGTATTGCCGTGCGCTATGTGCTCACCTTCGACGCGGGGGCGCACTGGGCGCACACCGATAAGGTGCTGACCCCGGAGCAATGCGACCTGACCGCCAAAGCGGGGACGGAGTTCCTGCTGCTTGAGGGCGCGGGCGTCGGCATGAACAAGAGCGCGATACACACGATGGTGCGCCACGGGAACAATGTCACGATAGTGCGGTGCCAGAACGACGGGCACTACGGCATCATCTATGACGCGATATACAAGGGCATGATCGACTGGGTACTCGGAAACGGCGAGCAGCCGATGGATGCGAACTATACCTATATCCCGCTTGACCTTACCTCGACCTATCCGGAGTGAGAGGGTTTGCCTAAGATAAGAAACGCCGCTCTGCTGTTCATTCAGCAGAGCGGCATTTTAACTATTATAATTAAGTGTACATCTCGTCCTCGAGCATTGCCGCGGGATCGGAGAAGTGCTCCTTCGTGAGCTTTGCCACGACGCCGGAGAGCGCGAACAGACCCACAAAGTTCGGGATGGCCATGAGGCCGTTGAAGGTATCGGCGATGTTCCAGACGATGTCTATCGGGGAGACGCAGCCGATGACGATGACGATAGCGAAGGCGGCCTGATAATACTTGATGGCCTTGGTGCCGAACAGGTACTGCGCGCAGCGGCTGCCGTAGAGCGCCCAGCCGAGGACGGTCGAGAACGCGAAGAGGATCAGCGCGACGGCCACGAAGAGAGCCGCGAGCTTGTCGCCGAATATCGTTGCGACAGCGGCGGTGATGAGCTCGGAGCCGGGCTTCACGCCGAAGTTGATATCGACGCCGCTGCATATTATTGTCAGTGCGGTCATGCTGCAAATGACGATGGTGTCAACAAAGACCTCGAAGATACCGTAAAGCCCCTGATGCACGGCCGAGGGAGCTTCCGCCGCGGCGTGCGCGATAGCCGCCGAGCCGAGACCGGCCTCATTCGAGAATGCGCTGCGTCTGAGACCCCAGACAAGCGCTTCCTTGAGCGCGATACCGGAGGCCGCACCGAGGACGGCGCGCGGGCTGAACGCGGCGGTGAATATCTTTGCGAAAGCGCCGCCGATGTTCCCGGCGTGAGAGAAGATGACGCCGAGGCAGACGAGCACGTAGAACACGCTCATGATCGGGACGAGCTTTTCGGCGACCTTGCCGATGCGCTTGATGCCGCCGAGCAGGATCAGCGCGACGAGAGCTGCGAGGGACAGACCGATGATCCAGTGGATAACGGTGATGCCGCTGTCGTTTATCGTGAAGAAGGCGGTGATGGCGTTCGTGATGGAGCCGGTGATGGCGTTCACCTGGCTCATGTTGCCGATGCCGAAGCACGCGATGCCCGCGAGACCTGCGTACACCATAGCCAGCCACTTCCATTTCGGGCCGATGCCGGCGATGTAATACATCGGGCCGCCGACCCAGTCGCCCTTTTCATCGCGCTGGCGGTACTGAATGGAGAGCACGACCTCCGAGTACTTTATGACCATGCCAAGCAGCGCGGCGACCCACAGCCAGAACACAGCGCCGTAGCCGCCGAGGGCGATGGCCTGCGAGGTACCGACTATATTGCCGGTGCCGACGGTGGCGGCAAGAGCGGTGGTCACGGCCTGAAGCGGCGTGACGGCGCCTTTGCCGGCTTCCGTCTTTTTGAACATCTTGCCGACGGTGTTTTTCATGGTGTATCCGAAGTGGCTGAACTGAACTGCCTTGGTGCGGACGGTCAGCAGTATACCACCGACCATGACGCAGGGCAGGAACATGTACAGCCACGCGAAGTCGTTAAGAGCTCCGGTGAAGAAATCGATAAATGCCTGCATGCTTGTATCCTCCTTATTTGATAGATACCGGTTGACAAGAATGACTGATATGTATAAATCTAATATATGTCAAACTTTTATCCATTAAAAAACCGCATTGATAACGACGCTTTTGTAATGAATCCCGGACGACAGCTTTGCGGAAAAGACGCTTGAAGTCCGGCCGGTATTTTATTGATGCGAGAAATATAGCACCGAAAAAGCGCAATTGCAAGAGAAATTTTGCATTTCGGCATAGTGTGGAATAATCCGCTCCTGTGATGTCCACTCCATGTGGAATATAACGGCTTTTAATGAACTAATATGTGCATAACTATGAGAAATTCTAATTGGTAAAATGCGGCCTTGCATTGCTTGAGGCTCTGTGTTAAGCTGAAATCGAATAGATGTATAGAAGGAGCGTGAGGAAAATGCACAGTCTTGAAGAGGTGCGCGCGGAATATGACAGGCTCGACAGGCTCTGCGGGATCGACACCTCGGGGATCGAACTGAAGATATCAAAGCGCGCGGTGAAGCAGCTCGGCAGCTTCCGCAGCCCGCGCCGAGGCGGAAAGGACGGCCTGTGCATCACGCTTTCATATATGATATTGGAGGACGACGAGCAGTTCTGGGACACCATGCGCCATGAGTACGCACACGCCGCGGTGTATTTTCTTTGCCCTGGGGAGAGCCACGGGCACGACAAGGTGTGGAAGGACATGTGCCGCCGCATCGGGTGCAGTCCCGAAAGACTCGCGCCGGAAAAGGGACAGGCGGCGGAGAGCCGCCGCGCGGAGGCAAAGTATATCATCCGCTGCGAAAGCTGCGGCAGAGAGAGCCGGTACATGCGCCGGGGAAAGGCGGTCGACCTGCTGCTGCGCGGGCGCGGACGGGCGCTGCGCTGTACGAACTGCGGCGGGAGCAGCTTTAAGCTTTTTGTCAGAAAATAATTGGTTTGACGGCGGCGCGGATAGGTGATATTCTATAAACAGCTATACATTAAAAATATACGGCATACAACAATAAGACATAATGAATGGAGGTTTTCGGCATGATAATCAACAATGCAAAAGTATACCGCAACGGACACTTTGAAAGCGCATCCATCGAATTTGACAGCCATATACGTTCATTTTCTCCCGGCGAGGGAATGGACGCCTGCGGCGCGTATATCATCCCCGGCCTTATTGACGTACATACCCACGGCGCGATGGGGATAGACGCGAGCGACTGCACAGCCGAGCAGATACATCATCTGGCGCAGTTTTATTCGGACAATGGCGTCACGTCCTTCTGCTTTACGACGCTGACCGTCCCCGCGGACGAGCTGCGAGGCGCGATGAAGAACATCCGCGCCTATGAGCGCTTCGGCGGCGAGGCCAAGTGCGCGGGCGTACACCTCGAGGGGCCGTTCGTCTCGCGCGGCAAGTGCGGCGCGCAGAACCCCGATAACATCCGGGAGCCGTACATTGCGCTCTTTAACGAGCTCAACGAACTGAGCGGCGGGATAGTGCGTCTTATAACCGTTGCCCCGGAGGTCGAGAGAGCGCTGGACTTTATCCGCGAGGCATCGAAGGTCTGCACTGTGTCACTCGGCCACAGCACCGCGGACTACGACCAGGCTATGGCCGGCTTTGAGGCGGGTGCGACGCATGTGACGCATCTCTTCAACGGCATGGAGCCCTTCCACCACAGAAAGCCCGGCCTTGTCGGCGCGGCGCTCACGGCGGGGGCGAATGTCGAGCTTATCTGCGACGGCGTACATATCCACCCGGCGATGATACTGGCGGTACATAAGATGTTCGGCGACAGGCTCATCATCGTCAGCGACTCTCTGCGCTGCGCCGGGCTCTGCGACGGACGCTACAATCTCGGCGGGCTGCCGATGATCGTGCGCGACGGACGCGCAACGCTGCTTGACGGCACGATAGCCGGTTCGTCGAGCAATCTGCTTCAGGAGCTGCGCAACGTTGTGTCCTACGGCGTACCGCTCGAAGCCGCCGTCAAGGCCGCGACCGAGACGCCCGCGAAGGACATCGGCGTGTTCGACAGCATCGGCTCGCTCGAAGTCGGCAAGTGCGCGGACTTCCTCGTTCTCAACAAGGACCTCAAGCTGATGGCGACCTTCATCGACGGCAAGCTTGTAAACGGCACGACCGATTTTGAGTCCGTAAAATAAAAAGACCCGGGGTGACTCGAACCAATGGCGATATACTATATTGATCCCGTCCTTGCGACGGCGGCGATAATCCCCGCCGTCGTGCTGCTCATAAAGGTCTATCAGGCTGACCGGCTTGAGAAGGAGCCTGTTTCGCTGATCCTCTCGCTGGTGTTCTTCGGCGTGCTGTCGACGGCGATAGCGATGGTGCTCGAGCAGGTCGGCACTGCGGTGCTGGGCAGATATCTGCCCGAGGGGAGCGTCGCGTACAATGCGGTACTGTATTTCGGTATTGTCGCATTCTCGGAGGAGGGGGCGAAGTACCTCCTGCTCAAGAAGCGGACGTGGCGCGACATTAACTTCAACTGCCAGTTTGACGGCGTGGTCTACGGCGTGTCCGTCTCTCTGGGCTTTGCGCTGTGGGAGAATCTGGGCTACGTCGCGATGTACGGCTTCGGCACGGCGCTTGTCCGCGCAGTCACGGCTGTGCCGGGGCATGCCTGCTTCGGCGTGTTCATGGGCGCGTGGTACGGCATGGCAAAGCGCTGGGAAGGAGCGGGCTTTGAGAGCCGCTCCAAGACCTGCCGCACTATGGCGCTGCTGCTGCCCGCACTCATCCACGGCTGCTATGACTTCATCGCAACCTATGAAAACGCTGGGGTCAGCGGGATATTCGCGGTGTTCGTGGTGCTGCTGTTCGTCGTGTCGCTGATCCTTGTGCGCCGCCTTTCGACGAACGACAGATATATCAACAACAGCGGCAGATTCTTTTTCTGAACGGAGAAGGCAATGAAAGAAAACGTAGGCAAATTTTTCGAGATATACGATTCCGACCCCGCGGTACGCAGCCGTGTGGAGGCGAACGTCGAGGCGTACCCCGGCAGCTATGAGATACGTGAGGCGCTGACGGAGTTCGCGCTGCTGCCGGTCGCGGAGGAGCTGGGGCTCGGCTTCACGCTTCAGGAGCTGCGCGCTTACGAGACGCGGCTCAAGCTTGAGCGCGGCATGGCCAAGGACGGCGAATACGACCGCGGCGAGCACAGCTATTGGCTGCTTGAGCGCGGTTGGGAGGAGCCCCGGCCCGAAACGGAGGAAAAATGAAGAAGCTGCTTTGCGCTGTGATGGCCTTATGTATGCTGCTGCTCTGCGCCTGCGGCGAGACTACACCGTCGACGGACGAAATAAGCACGCCGGAGCCGACCGCTGAGCCTGTCGGGGCAGAGACGCTGCCGGAGGTCTGCCGCACATGGTATGACATCGCCGAAAACAGCGGAGCCTCGGAGGACGGGCGGGAGTACCCGCTTGCCGAGCGCGCGCACGAAGGCAAGAGCGCGACCTACGGCGTGCGCCTTCCGGACGGGAGCTTTACGCACCTCAAGGGCACGGCCTTCGATGAGGAGGGCATCGTGCTGAGAGACTTCACCGGCGGCGGGGCGGAGCTCACAGACTCCGCGGCGCAGGTCGTCTGGAACGGCGAAGCGTATGACGCGCTCAGCATAAAGGCAGACGACTGCACCCTGCCGAGCATACAGGCGGACGACGGCGGCCTGCTCCGCCTTGACATCACCGGCGACTGCGTGCTTGATGGCGGCGGTGAGGAATATGCATGCTTTGAAAATTTTGACGGCGTCCTTATCACCGGTACCGGTACGCTTACGGTGGTCAACTCTTCCGGTATCGCCTGCGGCGGACGGGAACTGCCCGTCCCGGCACTGATGTTGGCCGGGGGTGTGACGCTTATCTGCGATAATATCACCGCCGTGCCGAACGCCGACGCAGGCGTCAGCACGGCAGTGCTCGGCGGCGCGCTGTACGCGGAGTTTCTGTATACAAGCGGCGGCGAGGTGATAAACACCGGGGGAAGCCTGCTGACGCGCCACCTGCGCGACGCTTCGCGCATCACCGCCCGCGACGGTATGACGCTTGTCGACGAGCTTGGCAGCGAGGGTGCGGAGATCATACTCAGCGGCGGCACGATTTGTGTTTCAGAGGAGCTGCCGCAGAGCACCGTCATTGAGGGCGGCGCGGGCAGGATCGCCGCGGTCGGGCTTAACAGCGCCGACGCGCGAGATTACGGCGCGGAGCTGCTCGACAGCGAAGCGGACAGCAGCCCATATTATCAGACGGTGTTTGACCCGTCATGGGGCGAGGTCCCGGGCGCGGAGTGGGACAGTCTGAGCGTTTCCGATGTTGACGGGGAATACCTCTTTGCCGGGGAAATGGCTCTGTCGGGTGTCTCTGCCGAGAGCCTCCTTCCGTGGGGCTCGCTGCATCTGAGCCTTACCGGCAGCAATGAGCTCAAAGAGCTTGGCGGGGCAAGCCTGCTGCTCGACGGCGGCGGAGAGCTGCGCGTGGACAAGCTCGGCATATGGGGCTGGGGCGGCGCGCATAAGCCCGTGTTTGCTCTGACAGGCGGCACGTCCGTCACCGTGAGCGGCGGAGAGGAATTTTCTATGGGCAGCGAGGCGGGCGAGTGCGGCCTGTTCCTTGTCACCGGCGGCAGCTTCACCTGCGAGGGGAATTTCTGGCTGCAAAATTCCGTGCTTGAGGTCCGCAGCGGCACTGTACACATCACCGGCGACTGCGCCTTGGAGCGCGGCGGGATCAATGTCAGCGGCGGTACGCTTATCATTGACGGCTCGCTCTGGCTTGGCGAAGGCGATGTGAACGTGAGCGGCGGGGAGCTTGTGATCCCCGGCGGCGAGGAAGCTATCGTGCTGGATAACGGCAGCGTCAATGTCACCGGCGGCGCTATCAAATGAAATCCGACCAATGGTCGGATGAAATCTGACTGCGTCAGATGAAATCCAAGCTCCGCTTGGATGAAATCGTCTGCTTCGCAGACGGATATGGTGTCCCTTCGGGACGGATTGAAAAAAAGAGTTCTCTGCAAAAAGCCTTGCAGAGAACTCTTTATACTATACGTTATTCTGTTAGACGGTTACGGCTTCCTGTTCCTCGCCGGTGGGGATCTCGTCGTACATTTTGTCCGCCGGTTCCTGTATCAGCGACAGTACACACTCTCTGACCTCGGGAGCCTCGGCGTATATGACGCCGCGGAGCTTTTCAAGCTTCTCGTCTATCTCCTCGGAGGTGTACATCATCTGGTGGCCGATGTAGATAAGGTGGTTGTCCGTCTTCTGAAGCCCCTCGGACTTGAGCAGCAGCTCCTCATAGAGCTTCTCGCCGGGACGCAGTCCGGTGTAGACTATCTTGATATCCACATCCGGCTCAAAGCCGCTGAGGCGGATCATCTTGCGCGCCATGTCGTCAATGCGCACAGGCTGCCCCATGTCGAGCACGAACACCTCGCCGCCCCTCGCGTAGGCCCCGGCCTGGAGGATGAGCGAAACGGCCTCCGGGATCGTCATGAAGAAGCGTGTCACGCGCTTATCGGTGACTGTCACAGGGCCGCCCTCGGCGATCTGTTTCTTGAACAGCGGGATAACGCTGCCGTTGCTGCCAAGAACATTGCCGAAGCGGACGGCGATGTAATTTGTGCCGCTGTGCCCGTTCATTGACTGCACAACCATCTCGCACAGTCGCTTTGACGCGCCCATGACGTTCGTGGGGTTGACGGCCTTGTCGCTGGAGATCAGGATAAACAGGGATGTGCCGAAGTCACCCGCCGCTTTCGCAGTGTTGTAGGTACCGAAGACGTTGTTTTTTATCGCCTCGGCGGGGCTGTCCTCCATGAGCGGGACATGCTTGTGCGCTGCAGCGTGGCACACGACTGCCGGGCGGTACTTATCGAACACGTAGCGCACGCGCTGCTCGTCTCTGACTGAGCCTATCAGCACCACGAGGTCAAGCTCCGGGTGCCGACGCTTGAGCTCCATCTGGATATCGTAGGCGTTGTTTTCGTATATGTCGAAGATCACGAGCCTGCCGGGCTTGAGCGCCGCGATCTGGCGGCAGAGCTCACTGCCTATCGAACCGCCGCCGCCGGTGACGAGCACGGTCTTGCCGCGCACCTTATCGGCCATGGCGCTGTTGTCGGTACACACCTGCGTGCGCCCGAGGAGATCGTCAATGCTGACGTTCTTGACCTGCTGGAGCGTGACCTCGCCGTTTGCAAGCTGGCTGAGCGTCGGCAGGGTCTTGAGCGCGACGCCGGGGATGCTGCATTTTTCAAGAATCTCATTTCTGACGGATGTAGCAGCCGAGGGGATGCAGAAGATGATCTCCTCAACGCCGTATTTCTTGACGGCGTCGGCGATCATATCGCGCCCGCCGACGACCTTGACACCCCTTATGCGTGTACCGAGCTTGCCGGGATCGTCGTCTATAAGGCACACTGCGGTGTTGCGCGAGGCAGGGTTATCGTCAAACTCGCGTATCGCCATGGCACCCGCCGTGCCCGCGCCGATGACGAGGGTGCGCTTCTTGGCGACCGGGTGCTCATGCAGGTGCCTGCCCTGGCTCACACGGCGGTATATGTAACGTGAGAGCGACAGCAGCACGAAGAGCAGCAGCGCACAGATAAACGGGAAGCTGCGCGGGAGAGCCTGGCGCATGACGAGCGCGGAGGTATAGTACAGCGCGGAGGCGCAGACGGAGGCAAAGCCGAGGTAGAACACCTCGCGCTCGCCGGCGTACTCCCAACGGCTGCTGTAGAGCCGGAACGCGCTGAACACCAGCACCGACAGTATAGAGCCGGGGATGCAGCAGCATCTCAGCGCCTCGAAGAAGCCGAGCGCTGTGATGAGCGGAAAGTCAAACTCGACTCTCAGCACCACTGTGGCGAATGCCGCTATATTTATAATAAGTATATCCGTTATTATCAGCGCCGCCGTGCCGAGCCAATGGCCGCGGCGGAGCTTTCCGCTTTCGTTCATGTTCCCTCCGTCCGGAAGCATGCAGGCCATGCCGCCGGTTACGGGCAGTGCCCGTACATATTATCAAGTAATTATACCAAACATGCAGCGCCTTTGCAAGATTATTGTTTATGCGGAGGGACAGGCGGAACATTCACTCGGACATATCGTAGCTGAAGGGAATGCTGAGATGATCGATAATTTTAGAGCCTTCCGCGTTTTTGACCTCTATGCTCATGGCTCCTTCACCCGTAAGAAGCTCATTGAGGGAAGCCAAAGGTGTGGTCTCATCGTACCTGATTATAAAGCTCCTTGAGGCTTCTTTCCCGCTGAGAATGTCATTTTGCCCCTGCATGTGTGCGTCATACATTTCTTTGCCGTCAAGGTAAAAGCTTATACCCCAAATGAAAATCGGATAGTCACTCTTGTTTTCCAAGCTGAACTCCAAGCATTTATCGGTACTCTCACTTACAGAGCTTGCTTCCTCAAAGATCCTGCAGAGGGATAATTTAACGTTCTCGTTTTCATAGAGGACGACCGGGGTATCAAAGGCAATTTCATTTTTGACCGCATCATCGCCGTCGATAGAAGCCGTAATAAGCTCCGCAAGCTTGAACTCCGCTTTGTTGTTAAAAAGAATATCTTCGCCGGAGGCTGCACGATAGCTTACAAAGCGGATGGTTTTTGCACTTTTATAATCTTCGTCTTTAATGGAATAGCTGCCGAGCCAGCAGCTCTGACCGGCGAATATATTGTGGGCAATGAAGCCGCTGTCGAAAACGGAATCTCCGTTTTCGTCGAGGAGCTGGTAGTCCATAGAAAAATCAGCAGCGTCCGCGTCTGTGTTGTTCCGGACCTTTACGTTGAAAAACATCCGGCCATTGGCAAACTTTTCTATTTCAAAGTCCTCGACCGTGAAGCTGTCCGGTTTTATTTCCTGCTCTTTGTCTGCGGTTTCATGTCCGCCGCACGCACACAGGGCGAACATCATAGATAGAGCCAGCAACATAGAGATCACTTTTTTCATATTATACTCCTCCAAAATAAAAAGTGCGCAGCCGAAGCCGCGCACTGAAAAACGCATAGCCTCACTGCTGCGACGCAATCAATTTGACGAACCCAAGGGATGCCAAAAGGAGGCTGCGTTTTTACCGGAGTAAAAACCAACCCTTGGGTTCAAATTATATGATTACGTCGCACAGCTATTGTAGCATATACTTTTCGGGAAAACAACGGCCTTCCAATAAAATGCGTTCATTTTTCTGCCGTGCGCTCGAAAAACAGATAAAAAATAGCAATTTGGGTATTGCTTTTTCCGGGCCTTTGTGCTAATATAATCGAGCGTTGAAAATCAATGCAGATATTTCCGGGTGTAGCGCAGATGGTAGCGCGCTTGAATGGGGTTCAAGAGGCCGCTGGTTCAACTCCAGTCACTCGGACCATGTCGCCGCAAGCTTTACAAAGCTTGCGGCGATTTTTTATCTCCGTCATTACCCTGCGCTTGTTTCTCTTATGTACCGCACCGCAGAAAAATCATGGAATTATCAAGATAGCAATAGAGCCCTTGTTAATATGTTGAAAATCTTCCGGAGAATTTGTTAAAAAAGCAGAAAGAAAAAGGCGCGTGTTGACAAAAAGCTGTTAAGTTCATATAATATTAATACATTTTGGGGACGGCGTGAGCCGTTTCCACAATAAATAGGAGGATAAAATGAAAAAAGTATTTGCACTGATCCTTGCTCTCTGCATGGTATTTGCTCTCTGCGCCTGCGGCCAGACCGCAGCACCCGCAGCGACCGAGGCTCCCGCGGCTGACACTGCTGCCGATGCCGCTCCCGCCGAGGACACCGGCTGGGCTCCCGACGGCCCTGTCACCATGATCGTCGCCTATAAGGCCGGCAACGGCACCGACGTTACTGCCCGTGTTCTCGCTCAGTACGCTGAGAAGTACATCGGCCAGACCATCGTTATCGAGAACGTCGACGGCGGCTCCGGCTCTCTTGGCTGGTCCCAGCTCGCGGCTGCCGATCCCGACGGCATGACCATCGGCTTCATGAACCTGCCGAACTTCAACTCCTCTATCGTTAAGGGCCTCGGCACTTACACCACTGCCGACTTCAAGGCCATCTGCAACCACGTCACTGAGACTTCTCTGGTTCTCGTCCGCGCTGACGATGACCGCTTCGCCACCATTGACGACCTCGTTGCATACGCCAAGGAGAACACCACTGTTGCTTCCACTAACGGCGCACAGGCTTCCAACCACATCGGCGCACAGGCTTTCGCCAACTCCGCTGACTTCAAGTACACCGATCTTCCCCAGGGCAACACCGCTGACGAGCTGCTGAGCCTTCTCGGCGGCGAGGCTGACTGGTGCGTTGCAAAGGTCGCCGACATTGCCGGCCGTACCGATGTTAAGCCTCTCGCGGCATTCTCCACCGAGCGCGTTCCCGAGTTCCCCGATGTCCCGACTCTTGGCGAGTGCGGCTACTATGACAAGTGGCTCGGCTCCTCCCGCTGCATCGTTGCTCCCGCCGGCGTGAGCGATGAAGTCATCGCCTTCTACGAGGCCGCATTCAAGGCCACCATGGAAGATGCAGATTACCTCGCAGCCGCTTCCGAGTTCGCAACCGATTATAAGGATGCCGCCACTACCGCCGCTCTGATCGAGGAGCAGCAGGCATTCACCGAAGGCCTTGCTACCGGCTTCTGGTACGAATAATCAGATTGCCTTACTAACCTGATAATTGATCCTGAACGGGGCAGGCATGCCTGCCCCGTTTTTCTTTAAGGAGGAGTACCCCTTGAAAATGAAGAAAACGGACATAGGCGTCGTCGGCTTTATGTACGCCGTCTGCGCGTTCTTCTATGTCTACAGCTTTCAGCTTTCTGCCGAGAGCAAAAAGTATCCTATGTTCACCATCGCTCTGCTCTTCGCGCTGACTACACTCTACCTTGTGCAGATGATAATCGCGGCGCGGAAGTTCGGCGTCGAGAGCGGCGTCAATGAGGTGTTCGAGGGCTTCAAGCCCGCGCAGTTCTTCGTCTCCCTCGCGCTCACCATTGTCTATTTCCTTATGATGAAGTATCTCGGCTTCTTTACCGCGACCGTGATCTTCATGTTTGCGTCCCTGCTCTATCTGAAAGTTCCGGTGCTGGCCTCCGTTATATCGGTCGTGTCAGTCAACCTGCTCATATATCTGGCGTTTGTTCAGTTCCTCGGCGTTCGTCTGCCCAAGGGACTGCTGTTCTAAGGGAGGGATAGACTATGCTTCAGACTTTACAGCAGATGGGTCAGGGCTTCGTCAGTGCCCTCACCTGGATAAATCTTCTTGCTATGGTCGGCGGCGTGTCCCTTGGTATCGTCATCGGCTGCCTGCCGGGTCTGTCGGCCGCGATGGGCGTTGCGCTGATGCTGCCGCTGACCTTCACCATGCCTGCCGATACCGGACTTATCGTCCTCGGTGCCATCTATTGCGGCGCGATCTTCGGCGGGTCTATCTCCGCTATACTCATCCACACCCCCGGTACCCCGGCATCCGCCGCGACGGCTATCGAGGGCTACCAGATGACTCTGCAGGGCAAAGCCGGTAAGGCACTGGCAACTGCCTGCTGGTCGTCCTTCTGGGGCGGCCTTCTCAGCTGCATTTCGCTCTACTTCTTCTCTCCGCTGCTGGCTCAGCTCGCGCTGAAGTTCATGTCGGCAGAGAAGTTCTGGCTCGGCATCTTCGGCCTTACCATCATCGCCGGTGTTTCGAGCAAGTCTATGGTCAAGGGCCTTATGTCCGGCGCGCTCGGCCTGCTCATCTCTACCATTGGCCTTGATCCTATCGACGGCACCAAGCGCTTCATGTTCGGTCAGGCCTTCCTCGCAGAGGGCATCAACGTCACCTGCGCGCTCATCGGTCTGTTCTCGATGTCTCAGGTGT
>CAKTIH010000011.1 GCA_934565615.1 uncultured Oscillospiraceae bacterium
ATATGTTCGAGACCCAGTCTGCTCCTGAGTACAGACCGGGTTCCTCGACAGACTGAGGCTGCGGCATGTGCCGCAGCCTGTTTTCGATACGCTTATTCAGAACTTGATAACTCTCGGGGGCTTGGTGAAGGAGTACACCGTCGCCGTCGCGTTGCGCAGGTACCATACCTCACTGTTGCCGTCGTCCGGGGAGTAGAGGCTCTTGAGCTCGGGGTACGCTTCGAGCATGCTCACGCGCGCCTCGCGGTCGTCGTCCTCAACGGCGGACGCCTCGACGCGCAGCCACTCGCCGTCACTGAGCATTGCGCAGATCTCAAGCTTCGGGTTCTGATGCAGTTGGTGCGACACAGACTTGGATTTGCCCGTCTGGATATAGAGCTTGCCGTTATAGATGTGCGCCGTGCCGAAGGGACGGACTCTGGGCTGCCCGTCCTCGCAGGTGGCGATGAAATATGTGCCTGCCTTCTTGAGCATTTCGCAAACTTCGTTCATGAAAATCTTCCTTTCTTTGGCTTCAATATTTGTTGATATACCGTTGTTTCCTTGACTTTTGCGTGCTGGTATTGTACATTTATACGGTATGGGTGAAAATAGCGCTTAAACTTACTTTCACCCTTATTTATCAATGTTAAACTTTTGAGGAGAATTTGTCAATGAGTTTTGTTGAACTGCTGCTTGTCGCCGTCGGCTTGAGCATGGACGCGTTCGCCGTGTCCGTCTGCAAGGGGCTGAGCGTGAAGAAGCTCGGCGTAAAGCACGCCCTTATTGCCGGCGCGTACTTCGGCGGCTTCCAGTTTCTCATGCCTGTCATCGGCTGGTTTCTCGGCTCGCGCTTTGAGCATATCATCACAAGCTTTGACCATTGGATCGCCTTCGGCCTGCTTGCGATAATCGGCGTGAACATGATCCAGGAATCCTTCTCCAAGGCAGAGGAACTCAATGACGATTTCGGCGTTAAGACCATGCTCATGATGGCCGTCGCCACGAGTATCGACGCTCTCGCCGTCGGCGTGACCTTCGCCTGCCTCAATGTGCGCATCCTGCCCTCGTCCGCCCTTATCGGCGTTACGACCTTCTGCCTGTCCGCACTCGGCATCTATATCGGCCATATCTTCGGCCTGCGCTTCAAGGCGTGGGCGGAGCGCGCAGGCGGCGCTATCCTTATCCTTATCGGCGTCAAGATCCTGCTTGAGCATCTTGGCATCATTTCGTTCTGATATATAAGAGGAGTGACCTTAGTTGATGCTTGAAACAAGGGAAAGAGCGGGACTCATAGTCATGCTGGCGCTGTTGCTGGTCTGCGCGTCGCTCCTGCTCGCGGTGCTCGGCATGCCGGAGCTGTTCACTGTGCCCCCCGCCGAACCGGAGCCTGCGCCTGCGGAGCTTGCGGCGACGCCCGAGCCGACCCCGGAACCGACTCCGACGCCCGAACCCACCCCGAAGCTGCGGGAGCGCACGGAGCTGCTCACGCTCGTTAACCCCTGGCACGAGCTGCCCGAGGACTGGGAGACGGAGCTTCAGCTCGTCAATGACGACGGGGACGAGTGGCAGTACATAGATACCCGCTGCGCCGATGCTCTCCTGCAAATGATCGCCGACTGCAAAGACGCGGGAAACGAGCCGTACATATGCTCCGGCTACCGCACTATGGAAAAGCAGCAGTACCTCTTTAATAATAAGATCGCGCGCCTTGTCGCCGCCGGGACCGACCCGGAGGACGCGCCCGAAATCGCGGCGCAGTCCGTCGCCATCCCCGGCACGAGCGAGCACCAGCTCGGCCTTGCCGCGGATATCATCGACATTAACTATCCCTACCTTGACGAGGGCCAGGAGCAGACCTCAACGCAGAAATGGCTCATGGAAAACTCCTGGAAGTACGGCTTCATCCTGCGCTACCCGAACGGCAGCAGCGACATTACCGGCATCATCTATGAGCCGTGGCACTACCGCTACGTCGGCCTTGACGCCGCCAAGGAGATATACGACCTCGGCGTGACGCTTGAGGAATATCTTGACATGTTCTATGAACCGCTGGATTGAGCAGTGTTTAGTTGAAAAATGCTGCACTGTGTGGTACTATATAGATTATATCAATATGCTGTTTCCTGAAAGGGCTTTAAGGAATGAAAGTTGCTGCCGCCGATCGAAAAAAAGAAAACAAATATAGCATCCTGTCAGGGGCGCTTATCGCCTTTGCGCTTTGCTTTACGCTTTTTATCTATGCCCCGTATGAGCTGTATGTGACAAACCAGCTTGAGTTCTGGTTTACGGCAGGGCAGATGCTCCCGTATGTGCTGGGGCTGTTTGCCGCTGTCTTTCTCGTTGCCCTTCTGGTGCTGTATATTGCCCGCAGGATAAACGAAAAGCTATATAATTATGTAAGCGCGGCCTGTCTTGTCGCGCTTATCTGCAGTTGGGTGCAGGGCAGCTTCCTTGTGTGGGACCTGCCTCCTATGGACGGCAAGCCCGTGGACTGGGGCAGCTTTCCCGTTGACCGTATCTGCTCCATAGCTCTGTGGGTCATCGTCATCGCCGCGGTGCTGGTGCTCATGAAAAAGCTCGGAGGCAGCCGGCTTGTGAAGCTCGGCTCCTATGCCGGGCTTGCCATCGCCTTTATTCTTGCCGTCACGCTCGGCACAGTCTTTCTGACCACCGAGCTTTCGGATAAAAGCCGCGCGCTCATCGCGACGGACGAAGATATGTTCACCTATTCCGAGGACGAGAATCTTCTGATACTCGTCCTTGACGCCGTGGATTCCACTGCCTTTGAGCAGTCTATGGCGCGCGACGCGCATTACAGCGAGATCTTCAATGACTTCACCTATTTCAGAAACACAGTCGGCGGCTATCCGTACTCGCAGCTTTCCATCCCGTTGATCCTGACAGGGCAGTGGTACGAAGCGCAGGAGTCCTTTGCCGACTATGAGCGCGAGGCGTATGCGTCCTCTCCGCTCTTAGAGCGCCTCGATCAGGAGGGCTACCGGAAGGGCCTGTACCTGTATGACGGCTATTCTCTTGCGGCGGTCGAGCCGGACAGCTTTGAGAATTTGACTCTGGATCAGCCTGTGCCCGATTCCGCACTGTATATGTGCAAGCTCATGATAAAGATGACCATCATCAAGCATGCGCCGTGGGACCTCAAGTATCTTGGCTATGATCTCCCCGGCAGGCTCAATGAGTCTGTAAAATACGGCGGCGACGATGGCCGCAGCTATTTCGACTGGTCAGACCTCTCGTTTTACAATACGCTCAAAAACGATTCTCCGATCACCTCCGGCGGTGAAAAGCGCTTCAAGTATATCCACCTTGAGGGCGCGCATGAGCCGCATGTCTATGACAAGGACTTCAACGTCCTTGAATCCAGCCCGTACCGGGATGTCATAGAAGCCAATTTCACAATGCTTGATCTGTTCCTGAGCCAGATGAAGCAGGCCGGGGTGTATGACAATACTGCCATAGTCATCATGGCTGACCACGGCAGCCATAACGATACTGATCTGCGCAACATGAACCAGAACCCGATCCTTCTCATCAAGGGACGCGGCGAACAGCATGACGGACTGACCGTGAGCTATGCTCCGATATCCTATGACGATCTTCAGCAGGCGTATCAGCGGCTGCTGGACGGCGCGGGCTCGGACGGTGTATTCGACTGGCACGAGGGCGACGAGCGCTCCCGCCGATTCCTCTGGTATGAAATGGCGGATAACTCCCTGCTCACGGAATATGAGCAGACCGGCAGCGCCGAGGATATGACGACTCTTGTGCCTACCGGTACCGTTTATGAGCGCAAATAAAAGGATCACGGGGATACAGATATAATGGAATGGTTGGAAAAAGCATTTGAATGGGCGCTGCGGCTGTGCTATGACCTCTGCGGCAATTACGGCCTGGCGATAATTCTTTTCACCGTGCTCAGCAAGGTGATCCTTCTGCCGATATCCGTCTGGGTGCAGAAGAACTCCATAAAGATGGTGAAGATGCAGCCGGAGATAAATATGCTCAAGGCGCAGCATTTCGGCGATCCTGACGCCATTGCCGAGGGACAGTCGGCAATATTCAAGCGGGAGGGCTATAGCCCGTTCGCGTCTATCATACCCTTGGTCATACAGCTCGTTATCCTCATGGGGCTCATCGCCGCGATACGCTCCGGCATGAACGACAGCACCATAGATATGCGCTTTCTCGGAGTGAATCTCAGCCTTGTCCCGAGCGAGGAGAAGGGCTGGCTGATCCTCTCGCCGATCCTCGCCGGCGCGTCCGCGTGGCTCATGTGCGCCGCGCAGAACGCCGCGAACGTGCTTCAGGCGGAGCAGAGCAACTGGAATAAATACGGCATGCTTGCCCTGTCCGTGGTGCTGTCGCTGTATCTCGGCTGGTTCGTCCCGGTCGGCGTCGCTGTTTACTGGATAGTCAGCAACCTTCTTGCGATCGTCATGCTCTATGCTCTGAACGCCTGGATAAACCCGAAGGACTATGTCGACTATGAGGCGCTGGAAAAGAGCAAGCAGGAGCTTGCAGCGCTCGAGAACCTCGGCGGGAAAAAGGACAAGGCAGCCGCCCGGCGCGAGCGCGCGGACTATAAGCGCTTTTTCTCGGTAGCGAACAAGCACCTTGTGTTCTATTCTGAGAATACGGGCTTTTATAAGTATTATAAAACAACGATAGAGTATATCCTCAACAATACGAATATCGCCGTCCACTATATCACGAGCGACCCGAACGATATCGTGTTCGAGCTTGCAAAGGAGCAGCCGAAGCTCAAGCCGTACTATATCGGCGAAAAGAAGCTCATCACGCTCATGATGAAGATGGACGCGGATGTGGTCGTCATGACCATGCCCGATCTGGAGAATTTCCACATCAAGCGCAGCTATGTCAGGAAGGACATAGAATATATCTACGTCCAGCACGGCGTGGGCAGCACGAACTCACTTCTGCGCAAGGGCGCGCAGGACCATTATGACACCGTGTTCTGCACCGGCCCCTCGCAGGAGCGTGAGATACGCCAGATGGAGGAGCTTGATAATACGCCGAGGAAGAACCTCGTCGAGGTCGGCTACCCCCTGCTGGATGAAATGCTTGAAGCCTATGAGAGCAAGGCCGTGAAGGTGAACGAAACCAAGCAGATACTCATCGCTCCATCGTGGCAGAAGGACAACATCGTCGATAGCTGCCTTGAGAAGCTGCTCGATTCGCTCGGCGGCCGCGGCTTCAATGTCGTGGTCAGGCCGCACCCGCAGCATGTGCGCCATAAGAAAGCGTATATGGAGCAGCTCAAGGCCCGCTATGCCGGGCGTGACGATATTGAGATCCAGACCGATTTCTCCTCAAACTCTACCGTCTTTGATTCTGACCTGCTCATTACTGACTGGTCGGATATTTCCTGGGAATTTGCGTTTACCACGAAAAAGCCTGTGCTGTTCATAAACACGCCCATGAAGGTTATGAACCCCGACTGGCAGAAGATCGCCGAGGTGCCGTTGAATATCGCCCTGCGCGATGTGATAGGCCGCTCGCTTGAAGTGGACGAAATAGATAAAGCCGGGGACACCGTTCTGGAAATGCTGGGCCAGCAGGAGCAGTACAGAGAGCAGATAGACCGCGCCATGCATGAATATGTGTATAACATAGGCAGCAGCACGCGCGTCGGCGCAAAATATATTATCGGCGCAATACAGAAGAAAGCACAGCAGAGAAAGGAAAACAAATAAAATGAAGAAGCTTGCAAAGATTTCCGGCGTTGTCCTCACCGCGTTCACCGCCATGCTGATGTTCGGCGCGAACGGCGAAGCATATATCGACCCCTCGGTCATGACCTATGTGATCCAGGCCGTCGCGGGTATTGTTGTTGCCGTCGGCGCGGTCGTCGGTATCTACTGGAGAAAGGCCAAGAAAAAGGTCAACGAGGCTCTCGGCGTCGATGAGAATAAGAATAAAGAAGTTGAGTCCGACGATATAGTCGTTGAGAACGACGGGGAAGAGCAGAAATAAACTGCCGTGTCTCTTCCTTTCAGCAGACGGCAATGAGAAAAAACGCTTCCTATATTCTGGTGCTGTCGGCAGTTGTGCTGCTGGCTATGCTCATTTCGATATTCAAGTGGCAGCTTTTGCTGATACATGGGGACTCTATGGCACCCACGTACCGCAGCTTCAGCCTTGTGCTGCTGGATAAGCAGCCCGGCACGTACAGCCGCGGTGACGTTGTACTGTACCGGTGCGAGAGCCTTGGCCGCAGCATAGTCAAGCGCATTGCCGCCGTACCGGGAGACAGGCTGCGTGCGGAGAACGGGACCCTGTTTATAAACGATGAGCCGGCAGCGCCGCTGCCGGAGGAGTCAGTGCGCCCGGAATATCTCACTGCCGGGGAGTTTACCGTACCGGAGGGCTGCTTTTTTCTGCTGGGGGATAATCTTGAACACAGCATTGACAGCCGCTATGCCGAAATAGGGCTTGCGGAGGAGCGCGGAATAGCCGGGAAAGTTCTGACTTGAGCGGCCGCCGCGCGCAGACAGCTCCGCCGCGTTATCTTCCAGCGCGATTTCCATAAAGCTGCCGGGGGTGCAGAATGACATCATCAATTCCACAACTGATAGAGTCTTGCGGTTTTTGCCGTGCCGGTGAGGTCGAAGGACTTCAGAAGATGAAAACCGGCATGACTAACCGTTCATACTCTTTTTTTGCACGCGGCGGCCAGTACATAATCCGCATCCCCGGTGAGGGAGCGGAGCAGATGATAAACCGTGCGCAGGAGCACGCGGTATACAACGTTATCGCCCCGCTTGGTATCAGCGAGGAGGTACACTATTTTGACCCCGTGTCCGGGATCAAAATTTCTTCATATCTGAAAGGCACGCACACCTGCCGCCCCGATGATTGGGAGGAGGTAGCTCTGTGCATGAGCGCACTCAGGAGCTTTCACGGAAGAAAGCTCCATGTTGAGCACAGCTTTGACCTTTGGGAGCGTATAGATTTTTATGAGAGCCTGTGGAACGGTGAAGAATCACTGTACGCAGATTACCGGCAGACGAAGGAAACTGTCCTGTCCCTGCGCAGGTTCATCGATGCGCAGCCGAAAACGCTCCAGCTGTGTCATATCGATTCGATACCGGATAATTTCCTGTTCTCGGCGCCGGCGCACGGCGAGAAAACGATAAAGCTTATCGACTGGGAGTATTCCGGAACGCAGGACCCGCACCTTGATATTGCGATGTTCATCGTCTATGCCATGTATGACCGCGCGCAGGCTGACAGGCTTATCGACCTGTACTTCACTGAGGGCTGCGATGAAGCTGTCCGGCTCAAGATATATTGCTATATCGCCGTCAGCGGGCTTCTTTGGAGCAACTGGTGCGAATTTAAGCACCACTGCGGGATAGACTTTGGGGAATACGCTCTGCGGCAGTATGACTATGCAAAGGAGTATTCTTCAATATTTTTCGATGAATACAGGAAAAGGTTCGGAGAGGCATATGTCTGAAGCAAAACATACAGTGGAGCGCGCGATAATAGTCGCGGCGGGCATCGGCAAGCGCCTTCAGCCCGTGACGCTCACCACGCCGAAGCCGCTGGTTTCGGTAAACGGAGTGCGTATGATCGACACGATAGTCGAGGCGCTCCATGCAAACGGCATCTATGAGATATATGTCGTTGTAGGCTATCTGAAGGAACAGTTTTATGAATGGGCAAAGAGCTATGACGGCGTCAAGCTTATCGAAAACCCTTGGTATAATGAATGCAACAACATAAGCTCGCTCTATTCTGCGCGTGAGCATCTGAAAAACGCTATAGTCCTTGACGGCGACCAGCTTATCAGTGACCCCGGGATACTGCATCCTGATTTCACCCGCTCCGGATATAGCTGCGTGTGGACAGATGATGAGACGTCGGAATGGCTCCTTACAGTGGAGGACGGGACCGTTACCAAATGCAGCCGCACAGGCGGCCGCCGCGGCTGGCAGCTCTACAGTGTCTCGCGCTGGACGGAGGAGGACGGGCGGAGGCTCAGCGCCCAGCTTGAGCTTGAATTTGTCCGCAATAAAAACCGCGATATTTATTGGGATGACGTCGCGCTCTTCTGTCATCCGGAGGATTACCGCCTGACTGTGTATCCGATCCGTCCGGGCGATCTGCGCGAGATAGACAGCTTCGCGGAGCTGTGTGAGCTTGACCCGACATATAAAACATTGTGAGGCATTCCGAATGAAAACAGACAGAAAAACGTTGGGCAGGGAGCTCGACTGGGTATCCATGATAGTTCCGCTGACAGTTGTGCTGACCGTATGTGCGCTGTTCATGATATTTCCGGACAGGTCAAAGCTGGTTCTGAGCGTTGTGCGCGGCTTTCTGGGTGACGATTTTGGCCTGTATTACGCCCTGATGGGCACAGGCACTCTCGGCTGCACGCTGTACATTGCTTTTTCCAGGTTCGGCAAAATAAAGCTCGGCGATTGCGAAAAGCCGCAGTACCGCTCCTTCCAGTGGGGAATGATGATATTCACCTCCACTATGGCCGCGGATATACTCTTTTACTCGCTCTGCGAGTGGGCGCTGTACGCGAACGAACCTCAGATAGAAATGATGGGCGGCATGCAGAAATGGGCGTCCACATATCCTCTGCTTCATTGGGGGCCCATCGCATGGGGCTTTTATATAGTTCTGGCGGTCGCTTTCGGCTTCATGATACATGTCCGCGGCCGCGATAAACAGAAGTTCTCCGAGGCCTGCCGCCCGCTGCTGGGCGACCGTGTTGAGCGCGGATGGGGCCGCGCGATCGACCTGACCGCGATCTTTGCGCTGCTTGCAGGCACGGCCACAACGTTTTCTCTGGCAACGCCGCTGCTTTCGCGCGCGATATGCCATGTGTTTTCTCTGCGCGCCGGTACTGGGCTGACCATTGTGATCCTCCTGATGATCGCCGCGGTGTATACCATTACCGTCTGGTTCGGTATGAAGGGGATCGCAAAGCTCGCGGTCATATGCAGCTACTGCTTCTTTGCCCTGCTTGCCTATGTCCTGTTCGGCGGCGGCGAGGCGCGCTATATTCTTGAGACCGGCTTTTCGTCGATCGGCAACCTTGTCCAGAACTTTATCGGCCTGTCGACCTGGATGGATCCTCTGCGCGAAACGAGCTTTCCGCAGAACTGGACGATCTATTACTGGGCTTACTGGATGGTCTGGTGCGTCGCAACGCCGTTCTTTATCGGCGTCATAAGCAAGGGGCGCAGCATACGCAATACGATACTCGGCGGCTACGGATGGGGCATTGCCGGCACCTTCACTTCGTTTATCATTCTCGGCAATTACGGGCTTGCCCAGCAGATGAAGCACGGGCTTGATATCACCGGCTTCATTGCTGACGGCGGCTACTATTCCGAAGCGATCATACAGATATTTGAGACTCTGCCGCTGACGGAGCTCGGACTTATCCTGCTTGCCGTCACAATGGTGGCGTTTTATTCCACCACCTTCGACGCACTGACCCTTGTCGTGTCAAGCTATTCATATAAGCGGCTCAAGCCGGGCGAGGAACCGGATAAGCGTGTCCGCACGTTCTGGGCGGTAGTGTTCATCCTGCTGCCGATAGCCCTCATATTCTCGGAAAACTCCATGAACAGTCTGCAGTCGGTGTCCATCATCGCCGCGTTCCCGATAGGCATAATAATTATTCTTATTACCGCAAGCTTCTTTAAGGATGCTTCAGCCTATCTGCGCGAGAAAGGCTCAGACAAATAATTTAAATCAGTCAAGCAACAGAATAGGCAGGCTCCATGAATCGGAGCCTGCCTATTATATACTCAAGTCCTCATCTGTTACCTCACCCAAGCAGACTATGTTCGTCGGCCCGGTCAGGTAAATGTCCCGCACAGTGCCGCCGTCCTGCGTGAGCGTGACATTGAGTACCCCGCCGGGGGAGCTGAGCGTCACATCCCTGCATGATACCTGCCCCAGCAGCGTGAGCGCTGCGACGGCGGAGCCGCAGCCCGTCCCGCAGGCAAGCGTGAAGTCCTCGACCCCGCGCTCGAAGGTCTTTATCTTGAGTGCGTCGCGCCCCGTGAGCTCGACGAAGTTTACGTTCGCGCCCTTGGGAAAAGCGGGGGAGGAGCGCAGCGCACGCCCAAGCTCCCGCAGCTCGCTCTCGTCCATCTCATCAAAGCCGTCGAGCCGAACCACCGCATGCGGCAGACCGGGGCAGCCGAGCTCTATGTAGCAGCAGTCATATTCCGTCCCGCCGACTGTGACGCTCCTGTGCAGGTCGATGACGGACGGGTCATTGAGCCGTATGCGGTAGCGGCGGCGGTCAATGCGCTCTCCCGTCACGAGTCCCGCTGTTGTTTCAACGCGCTGTGTTTTGCCTGCAAGGCCGTTTTCGTAGCCCCAGCGGCAGATGCACCGCGCCCCGTTCCCGCACATCTCGCCGAGACTTCCGTCGGAATTGAAGAACAGCATCCCGTAATCACCGCCGTTCTTTGCCGGCATTACGGCCATCAGCCCGTCCGCGCCTATCGAGGTGTGAAAGGCGCACAGCTGCTTTGCCAGCACCCCGAGCCGCTCCACGGGGAGGAGCTCTTCTATGTTGTTGATGATAATGAAGTCGTTTCCGGCTCCGTGCATTTTCGTGAATCTCATGCCTGCCTCCGGTGCATAAAATTTATACCGCTATTATATCCGCCCGCTTCGACTATTTCAATTGTTGAAATGAGAATGCCGATGTGGTAAAATATTAACATAGATGATATCAATTGACATGGAGGTCCGTTATGACTCTTGAGACCGTACCCGCTCTGAGCATCGCCGGCATGGCCGTCGCTCTGCTCATTTCCTTCGCGCTGCCTATAGCGCTGTTCATCTATTCAAAGAAAAAGCTGCACGCCAAGACTGCAGCGTTCTTCATCGGCTGCGGCGTTTTCGTCGTCATGGTCGTCCTGCTTGAGAGCCTTGCACATAACCTTATCCTCGGCTCCACCGGGACTGCAATTACCGGTAACCCCTTGCTCTTGGCGCTCTACGGCGGCCTGATGGCGGCGCTCTTTGAGGAGACCGGGCGCTATGTCGCCATGCGCTTTTTCGTAAAGCCGCTGGACTTTGACAATGCCTTTATGTACGGCGTCGGCCACGGCGGCATCGAAGCAATGCTCCTCATCGGCATTACCATGCTTAGCAACATCGTCAGCTCCGCCATGATAAATTCCGGTGCCATGGCGGCGAGCCTTGCCGCGCTGGACGCGGATACCGCTGCTAAGACCGCGGCGTCCCTCTCGGCGCTGTGGCAGACGCCGAGCGCCTATTACTTCCTCGGCGGCTTGGAGCGCGTCATCGCTATCACGCTGCACATCAGCCTTTCGCTGCTCGTGTTCCGCGCCGTGAGGTACGGCGAGAAGAAATACCTCCTGCTCGCGTATTTCCTCCACTTCCTCGTTGACGCCGCGACGGTGCTTATAAATGCGTACCTTCCGCTGTGGACAGTCGAGCTTGTCACCGCCGCCCTGACTGCGCTGACGGCGTATCTTGCAAAGCGTGCCTGCAAAAATGAAGATACTCCGATAACGGAAGGTATATAATGCTATGATAAAAAGAATTATAAATTTTATTTTGTGCGCCATTCTTGTGCTGACGCTCTGCGCCTGCGGAGACGTTAGCAATGCTGCAACGCATGAGGTGAAATCCGAACTATATACTCAAAACGACATCAACTCTGCCATTAACGTTACGAAGCGTCAGTTCCGCCGCAGCTGGAACGGCTGCACCCTGACCGAGATATACTATGCCGGTGACAAGGTATCCAAAGACCATCAGAAGTGGGCGGACAGAAACGGACTCGACGAGGTCATTGTCCTGATCTCGTCCTTCGATGTTGACTCCTCCGGCGGCGATGGGTCACTGAACCCAAACAGCACCTATAAAAACTGGATGTGGATCCTCGGCAGGTCAAAAGGTGGTCAATGGCAGCCGCTTGACCACGGGTATTAAAAAACGAACCTCCTGCATGAATATGCAGGAGGTTTCGACTATCAGTGCTGCGGCAGACCGCTGCTGTTGTGGGTGTGCAGCTGTGAGAACAGCTTTTTGTGAAAGCTGCGCAGCTGCTTTTTATGGTGGCACAGCTTCTCCTTGCAGTTGGCACAGGAGAGGGCACAGTTCGTCTCCTCATAAAAGCGCTCCGGGTGCATGAAGTAGTTCAGCTCCCAGCGTATGAGCAGCAGCAGACTCAGCGCGACAAGGCACTTGGCGTAGGGATTGTCCACGACGAGCAGCGGCGTGAACATCATTATGTAGTCCCAGTTGTATATCCGGCAGGTATTGCAGCATTTATTCTTCATCATCCATGTCTGGAACGGGCAGAAGAACAGAATGCAGATCATGTCGCACACAGAGTAGAAGATCGACAGCAGCACCATGATCCCCCAGTCGAAGATACCCTGCTTATACAGCCAGATGAACAGCAGGTTCGGCAGCGTCCAGAATATGATGACCGGCACGGTGCTCTTGTAGGACTCCCGGCGCAGCGCCTTTTTATCAAAGGCCTTGTTCGGCTTGAAGTTCTTCTTGAACTGCTTCTGGCAGCCCATGCTTTCGTAGTCCGACGGGAAGCAGCGCAGCACCATTTCTACCGCGTATATCGCCAGCACCGCTATCCATATCCATACGCTGTCATAGCCGCCGAACATCGAGCCGCTGCCGTTAAGATGGCTGACGATATATGCCGCGAGCGCCGCGATGAGCAGCAGGGAGCGCAGGATGAGCTTACCGTAATGTATCTGGGATATAATGGAGATTTTTATCTTTTTCTTCTGCATTTCCAAACCTTCGTACTATTTATTCTTAAGATATATTAACACAACTTTCGCCTCAGTCAACGTTAATTTGTAAATTCTCAATCTTGCAATATGCCAGATATACGTATATAATCGGCGCAGAACATTTTGAAAAGCGGGTTTTGCCATGCCGAACATTATCGAGATAAACGATTTCTCCGCCCCGGAGCTGGATATTTATGCACGCCTGACCGAGAACCAGCTGGTCAGCCGATCCAACCCCGAAAACGCTCTCTTCATCGCCGAGAGCCCCGTCGTTATAGAGCGCGCGCTGAATGCCGGCTGCGTGCCGGTCTCTATGCTGATGGAGACAAAGCACGTCGAAGGAAAGGGCAGGGAGCTTATCGAGCGCTGCGGAGACATTCCGGTTTTTGCCGCGCCCCTTGAGGTGCTGACGGAGCTTACCGGCTTTCATCTCACGCGCGGCATGCTCTGCGCCATGCGCCGGCCGAAGCTTCCCGAGGCGGCGGAGCTTTGCCGCGGCGCAACGCGCATCGCCGTCTTGGAAAACGTCATGAACCCGACGAATATCGGCGCGATCTTCCGCTCTGCCGCAGCGCTCGGGATGGACGCCGTCCTTCTCACCAGCGCCGGAAGCGATCCGCTTTACCGACGTGCGATAAGGGTCAGCATGGGCACGGTATTTCAGGTGCCGTGGACGTATCTGCCCGACGGCTGGCACAATTTCCTGCACGGTCTGGGCTTCAAAACCGCCGCAATGGCGCTGCGGGAGGACTCTCTCAGCATCGCCGATCCACGTCTCACTGCGGAGGAGAAGCTCGCGGTAGTCCTCGGCACCGAGGGCGACGGCCTTGCCAACGACACCATTGAGCACTGCGATTATACCGTGCGCATCCCGATGTCCCACGGTGTGGATTCCCTGAACGTTGCCGCCGCCAGCGCTGTAGCGTTCTACCAATTGGGAAAGAACAATAAATAAAGGCTCTGTGCCGGGGAAGGCTGATTCAGCAGTTTGCTGCCGGGCTGATCTTCTCAGAGCTATGACAGCAGCCTAAATGGCCGTATGCCGCGTCTGCGGCATACGGCGGAAAGCATGGTGAAATAAATGAACGGAAATGATATAATGACCGAAAACGGGATAACGACGCTGACGCTGCTCATCGAGGCGGACGAGTGCGACACCGCGGCTATATGGAGACCGAGCGCGATAGTCACGGCGATGCAGCGTGCGACGCATTACGCGCGGGAAGCCCTCAGCATCGACTGGTCGTCTCTTGCGGCAAAGGGCGCGCTCTGGGTAGTTTCGCGCGTGAACGTCAGCTTTGAGCGCATACCGAAGATGGGGGAGAAGCTCACGCTCAAGGCAATACCGCAGAAGCCGGTGAAGGCGCTGTACCCGTGGCGCTTTGAGTTTACCGACAGCGAGGGGAGACAGATCGGCACGGGGGAGACCCTGTGGAACCTGATGGACGCGGACACGAGACGCCTCGCCATCCTCCCGGAGGTCGCGGAGACTCTGCTCCGGGCGGGGATCACGGAACAGGGCGCGCTTCCCTCGGCGGCACAGGAGCTGGACGGAGAGCCGAGACGGCTGACCTTCACACCGGCGTATACCGACCTCGACATCAACGGCCACGCAAGCCACCTGCACTATATCGACTGGTGCTGCAACATCTTCGGTGCCGGGATAATGAGCAGGTACGCCATACCGCGCTTCCGCATAGCGTATATGCACGAGGTGCGCACCGACAGCCACGCGGACATTGAGCTGCGCACACGGGGGACAAGCTTCTCCTTCAGCGGCTATTACGGGGACACACCGGCCTTCGTGATAGACGGGACGCTGGCAGCGCGCGAATAAAGATAAAAGACAATATGACGATAAACCGGCGGCAGGGATTTGTTATCCATGCCGCCGGTTTTCTGTATTACTGCATTTTGAGGAAGCCCTCTATTTTGCCCTTGAGCTCATACAGCTCATAGAGCAGCTTGCGCTCCTTTTCTTCTGTATAATCAAATATCGAGATACATATCTCAAGTCCGTAGCAGGTGACATCGTGCTTCTTGATCGGCACAGCAACGGAACGGACATACAGGGTCGATTCTTCATTCGAGACGGCGACGCCGGTCTGGCGGATCGTATCGAGATCCTCAAAAAGCACGGACGGATTCGTGATCGTTTTAGGTGTGATCGGGGTAAGCCCCTCGGGGTAGAGACGCATAACGTCAGCATCGCTCTTTTCGGCAAGAAGAATCTTGCCGACAGCGTCCGCATAAGCGGGGATGCGGCGGCCGACGGCTCGGTAGAAGCGCAGCTTTTCAAAAGAATCCACCCGCTGCACAACAAGAACGTCACCGGCAATCAGCTCGCCGAGTATGAGCGTAATGTTATTGGCGACGGCGAAGTTGTACATGACCTGAAAGATAACGTCATCCATATTGGAATCGCCGACGTATTTCGTGCCTATCTCATAGAGCTTGTACCCAAGGAAATACTGCATGACTATGGGGTTATAGTGCAGGTACCCGTATGAGACGAGCGTGCGGAGGATGGGAAGGATGCTGCTCTTCGGGGCATTAAGATAGTTTGCAATCTCGGTAAGAGTTTTGCCGGAGTTTTCTGTCTCCGTCAAAAATTCGAGGATCAGAACGACGCGCTCGGTTGAGCGGTGCTGGCTGTTGTTGTTTTCAGATACGGTGTTGTCCACGGTCGGCCTCCTGCGTTCGTATATGTGAATTGTTCAGAATTTCTACAAACCTATTCTATACCATAGCAGGCAGAAAAGCAATACCTTTTGTTAAATGTCCGCTTTTGAATACGAAAGTGAAAAAAGCATGAAAATACTATGCGGCTGAAAGAGAACAGCACGTGAACCGCAGTCGTGGCGCATGAAGCTCGAAACGCCGGAAGCCCTGAGAATAAAGAGATGGGTGGACAAACAGACGGGAACAGACAAGCACGACCACGTTCGTAAATAAGAACTGTTCGGGCGAAGCACAGGAAAACATGCAGTTGCCGTACTTGAATGAAAATGTGACAAAAAAACGAATATTTACGCTGGATGTGGCATTTTTGCTTCGGGAATAATGCAAAACGGCAGCCGCTTTATCAAGTGTACGAAACAGTCTGCCGGCATAGCAAAGTATACAAAAAAATAACGAGAATTCAGATATATGGACGAAAATGCAATGCCGATCAAAATGGGTATTGAAATAAAAAGATGCCGATGATATAATTCACATAAACGAACCGCGTTCCTATTTACGAACAAAACGGCGCGGGCGGACAATCAATTAAGTGCGTTATGGCCAAGGCCATGATAAATAAAAAAAAGAAAGGTAATACGAAAATGAAAAGACTACTTGCACTCGTCCTGACCATGTGCATGGTGCTTGCACTGTGCGCCTGCGGCACCGCCGCCGCACCTGCCGAGACAGCAGCCGCAGACCCCGCTGCTCCTGCGGAGGCTGCCGCACCTGCCGAGAAAACTGTTCTCAGCCTTGCTACCGTGTGCGCAGCAGGCACTCCCACCGACCTGACCTGCCTCAAGTTCCAGCAGATCCTGAACGACTCCGGTCTGTTCGACGTTACCTACTACGGCCAGAGCCAGTACGGTTCCGTTGCTGACATGATGGAAAATGTCCTTGCCGACGATAACCTCATCGCTATCGCAAGCCCCGCGGACATCGGAGATGCAGCCGGTGTTGCAGACATGAGCGCTCTTATGGCTCCGTTCCTCTGCAACTATCCCAGAGAGATCCGCGCAATCACTGAAAGCGATTGGTTCGCAGGCCTTACCGAACAGTGCTACGCAAAGAACATCAAGGTCATCAACTGCGACCTCATCGAAGGCACCCGTTACTTCTGGACTACCAAGAAGGTCGTCGAGCCCTCTGACATGGCAGGCCTCAAGTTCCGCGTTCCCGGCAGCGCAAACTACGTCAATACCTTCACTGCTTTCGGCGCCACTCCTGTTACCATCGCTGTCGGCGACCTTTACACCGCTCTCCAGAACGGTACCGCCGATGCTTTTGAGTTCCCCCTTGCCGACGCATACGCATGGCAGCTCAACGAGGTCAGCAAGTATGTTGCTAACCAGAACTACGTCACCGGCTTTACCGGACTCATCATGTCCGCGAACGTCTGGGAGACCCTGACCCCGGAGCAGCAGGAGATCATCAACAACGCTGCCAAGGAATGCAGCGAGTATTGCTTCGACGTTTTCGATGAGAAAACCGAAGAGGCCAAGCAACTGCTCATTGACGCCGGCATCGAGTTCTACGATGTAGACGTTGATGCATACAGAGCCTGCGTTGATAAGTACTTTGAACTGAGCAACTTCTCTGACGGCGTTCAGGAGACTCTTGATAACCTGATGGCCGAATACAGAGCAAATCACTGATAACACACATTCATATTTTTCCTGCGCATAAACCGATGTGCTGTTGCTTCTGACTGCGGAAAGCTGTATACCGCACCCGCGATGGGCGGTATACAGCTCCTCCGGGCTGAGGCATCAGCACAATTTGATATGGGGAGATGTTTATGTTAAGTAAAATTCGGAAAGCCATAGACAGCGTCGAGCTTGCTTTCTTTGCACTGTGCCTGTCGGCTCTCGTCGCGCTGACAGTGACGGCTGTGATCATGCGGTATGTTGTAGGCAAACCCTTTGGCTGGACAGAGGAGGTACAGATGCTGCTTTTGGTCTGGTCTGTTTTCTCGGGCGCAAGCATCGCTTTCCGCGAACGCGGTCACATAGCCATAGACCTGCTGACAAATGCCCTGCCCAAAAAGGTGCAGGAGGTCATAGAAGTCATAGTATGGATACTCGTGATGATATCCGTCTGCATGATATTTAAGCTGGAGCTTGACAGAACCATGAAGTTCCTTGCGACCGGCCAGTCCACTACCATGCTCAAGATACCCAAGTTCTACATTTATGGTGTGGTCGTTGTATGCTGCGCAATGATGGTAGTCAACCATGTGCTTAACGGCATTGAGGATATAAAAAAGTTTTTCCGCAAAGGAGATAGTGCAAAATGATAAGTAACTACGTAGCTATCGCAACTCTTATTACGCTTGTCCTGATCTTCTTTAAGGTTCCGGTTTTTGCATCTGTTTTTCTTGGTTCGGTCATATATTTCTCTCTCAACCCCAATGTTGATATCGTGATCGCCGCGCAGAGGATCACCTCCGGCATGGAGAGCGTTTCCATCTTGGCCTGCCCGTTCTTCATATTCGCGGGCGTGCTGTTTAATTACTGCGGCGTGACCGAACGGCTAGTGGAGTTTTGCAGTCTGGTCACCGGACGCATTTACGGCGGTCTGGCACAGACGAACATCCTGCTGTCCACTGTCATGGGCGGAATGAGCGGTTCGTCCGTTGCTGATGCGGCTATGGAAGCAAAGATACTTGTCCCCGCAATGAATAAGAGCGGCATGAGCAACGGCTTCTCCTCGGTCATCACCGCGTTCTCCTCGCTCATCACTCCTCTTATACCTCCCGGGATCGGCATGATCCTTTACGGCACGATGGCAGGCGTTTCGATCGGCAAGCTCTTCACTTGGGGTCTGATACTCGGTATCTGCACCTGCGCTTCAATGATGTGGTTTACCAAGATCATTTCAAAAAAACGCGGCTATGTTCCGCTCCGTAATACAAAGCTCGTCCCCGGACGGCTGAAGGCCTCCATCAAGAGATCTTTCCCGTCGCTGGCGCTTCCGGTAATAATAATCGGCAGCATACGCATCGGTATTGCCACCCCGTCTGAGGCGGGCGCGATCGCGGTCGCTTACGCGATAGTTCTCGGTGTAGCGTATAGGGAACTGAACTGGAAAAAGTTCTGCCAGGCTACGCGCGAAGCGGGCGTGACGATCGGCATGGTGCTTATAATTGTCGGCACATCCTCAATGTACTCATGGATCCTTACTAAGGAACAGGTGCCGCAGGCGATCTCCGCTATCATGCTCTCCGTTATATCCAACAAGTATCTTTTCCTGCTGGTCATCAATCTCATGCTCCTTGTTGTCGGCATGTTTATGGAGGGCTGCGCGGCCACGATCATACTTGCACCGCTGCTCGCGCCTATCGCGGCAAGCTATGGCATAGATGCCATCCATTTCGGCATGGTGTTCACGCTCAACCTCGCTGTCGGCTGCATTACGCCGCCTATGGGCACCGTCATGTTCGCGACCTGCGGCGTTACAGGATGCAGTCTGAAGGAGTTCCTCAGTGAAGGCAAGCCGTATTTCGCTTATATGGCAGTCCTTCTGCTGCTCCTGACCTACGTTCCTTTTGTCTTGCCCGGCTTGTATTGACCGGAAATGAACTGACAAGGCACAGAGTCCGGAGTGACGGTGCCGTGGAGGATACAAAAATTGAAAAAGGTATATTTACTGAAAAACAGATATGTCGACTCTGTTACGCTGATGACCGTCGCGGTCGAGCTGACAGAGCGCGAGGGCATAGATGGCGCGGAGTGCGGCATGGGCACAAAGCAGAATATCAATCTGCTGCGTGAGCTCGGCTACGAGCTGCCCGCGGACGCAACTTCAAACGACGTTATGATAGCGCTCGACGCGCAGAGCGAGGAGCCGATGCGCGCGGCCTGCGCCTTCGTTGAGGAGTCGCTTTCCACCGGACGCGGAAAGCGCGAAAAGGTCTATCACAGCGCAGGTGACCTCGCGGAGGGCGAATTTGACGTAGTCCAGATATCGCTGCCCGGGGAATACGCGCTCGATGAGGCGTACAAGGCCATCGACAAGGGGAGCCATGTGTTCATGTTCACGGCGGATGTGTCCCTCGAACAGGAGCATGACCTCAAGGTATACGCACGCGACCACGGCTGCCTGATGATGGGACCGGACGCGGGCGTCGGGCTCCTCGGCGGCGTGGCAATGGCTGCCGGCAGTATTGTGAAGTATGGCCCGATAGGCGTTATCGGCGCGTCCGGTTCCGGTTCTCAGGAGGTCGCCTGCCTTATAGAACAGATGGGCAGCGGCGTCACCTGCGTTCTCGGCACAGGCGGCAGAGACCTGAAGAAGCCCGTGGGCGGCGTATCGATGATGGCCGACATGGACAGGCTCGAGCGCGATGATGACACGAAGCTTATCTGCCTTGTGTCCATGCTCGCCGACCGTGACGTTATGGAAAAGGTGCTTGAGAAGGCGGACACGCTATCAAAGCCCGTCGTCGCCGTGTTCCTCGGCGCGGATGAGGAGCTCTATAAGGGGCATAAGGTGACCGGGACCTTCAACCTCACGGATGCGGCGAAGGCCTGCGTGAGGCTTGTGACCGGCAAGGAGCCCTCCCTCGGCCTTACGGCGCAAGAGCGCGAGGAGCTTGCGCAGCGCAGCGCGGACTCTCTTTCTCCCGAACGCAAATATTTCCGCGGCCTCTACACCGGCGGCACCTTCTCTGAAGAGACGCTGATGACCTTCCGTGCCGAGGCACCGGAGCTCACCCTGTACACCAACCGCGACAACACCGAATATGCCCGCCGGCTCAAGACGCACAAGCAGTCAGAGGGCAACACCCTCCTCGACATGGGCGACCTTGACTTCACCGCCGAAGCACCGCACACGGTCTTTGACCCGGCGCAGCGCGTCGCAAGGTTCCGGCAGGAGATAAGCGACCCCGAGGTCGCGCTGATATCTATGGATATCATCCTTGGCCCCGGCGTTGCACCCGACCCCGCATCCTGCTATCTGCCGATGGTAAGAGAGCGGCCGGACATCGTATACGTGTTTGCGGTCTGCGGCGGCGAGGGCGACCCGCAGGGCAAGGATAAAATAAAGAAGCAGCTCAGAGAAGCGGGCGTGATAGTTGCCGAGAGCAACCATGAGAGCGCTCTGCTGAGCACAGCCATAATGAAGAAGCTGGAGGCGAGAAACAAATGAGCAGCGAGCTGAAGCAGACTCCTCAGGAGAAGCCGATACCCAAGAGCAAGCCCTCCGTTGCCAATATCGGCATAAAGATATTTTACGATTCTATGGCCGCGCAGGGGGTAAAGTGCGCGCAGATCGAGTGGGTTCCGCCTTTCAAGCAATCCGCCGAAATCGAGCAGCTTCTTGATGAATTCCTGTAATTTTGTAGTAAAGGTGGAGTAAATATGCCTGATATGAAACAGAAAATCGCGGAAGCCAACAAGGCTGCCGCTGCCTGCCTGACAGATAATGACCCGTGGTGGGTCGACGTGCTCCCGGCGGGGGGGGTGGTGGAAGGACTGGAGGATCACATGATCCTGCACTCCGGACCTCCGGTGGACCTGGACGACATGGTCATGCTGCACAGGCGCGGCATGGTCAGCGCGATGCTTTTTGAAGGCTGGGCGAAGGACGAGAAGGAAGCGATGGAGCTTCTGCACTCGGGCGAGATAAAGATCGACTCCGCGCTCAACCACAACACGGTCGGCGCGGGCACGGGCATCATCACAAAGTCCCTTGCGATGATCGTCGTCGAGGATAGGCGCAACCACACCCGCGCCGCGACCTTCCCGGCAGAGGGCCCCTTTGAGGGCGGCTTCTGCGGCTGGGGGCTTTACAGCAAGGACATCGCGGAAAACCTGCGCCATATGCGCGAGGAGCTTTTACCGCCCATGCGCGAGATGCTGGCGAAAAACGGCGGCATCGCGCTCAAGCCTATCCTTGCCGAGAGCATGCAGATGGGCGATGAGAACCACACGCGTCAGACCGCGGCGGACCTGCTGTTTGACAAGATAGTTCTCCCACAGCTGTTTGCACTCGACCTGCCGAAAGAGGTCATCATGCAGACCGTCAGATACATAGTAGACACTCCGCGCTTCTTCCACTGCTATGGTCAGGGCGCGTCCCGCTCCGCGGCTATCGCGGCAGACGGCATCCCTTATTCCACTATGGTCACGGCCTTCGGCGGCAACGGGCGTGAGTTCGGCATAAAGGTCGCGGGACTTCCCGGTAGATGGTTCACAGCCCCGGCACCATATATGACCGGCAAATATACCTCCACCAAGTTCACGCAGGCCGACCAGCTCCCGTGGATTGGGGATAGCTGCGTCGTCGAGGCCGCGGGCATGGGCGGCGTCGCCGCGGCGGCAAGCCCGATCGTTCTCAACCTCCGGGGCATGTCCCTTGCCGAGGCGATCGCGCAGACCCGCGAGATGGAGCAGATCACCATCACCCATAACCCCAATTTCTCCATACCCAATCTGGACTTTGACACGCTGCCCGTCGGCTTCGATATACGCCTTGTGCTCAAGACCGGTATCTGCCCGACCATCCACGGCGGCATGTTCAATAAGGAAGGTGGCCTGATCGGCGCGGGCATGGCGCGCGTACCGATGGAGTGCTTTGAAAAGGCAATGAAGGCCTTTGCGGAAGAGTATAGGGACAAATGATGAAAGTATTGGCAGCCAATGTGGGCAGCACCTCGCTGAAGTTCAAGCTGTTTGAAATGCCGGAGGAAACGGCGCTGTGCGAGGCAAAGATCGAGCGCGTCGGGAGCCGGGACAAGGCGATATTTGCCTACGGCAGCCTCGTGACCGGTAAGCATTACCGGCTCGAGGGGCAGTGTATCCCGGATTATACGACGGGTATACGCATGTTCCTTGACGCGCTGGTATCCGGGGAATACGGAGTGATAAAGAGCGCCGGCGAGATAGACCGCATCGGCTTCAAGACCGTGCTTTCCAAGGGCTTTTACGGCGTGCATGAGCTGACGGACGCGGTCATGAACGGGATGCGCGATTACCTCTTTATTGCCCCGGTGCATAACGCGGCGTACCTGGAGGCGATAGGCCAGTTTGACAGCCTGCTTCCGGACGTGCCGAAGATAGGCGTGTTCGAGACTGCCTTTCACACGACGATCCCGACCGAGCGCCGCATTTACGGCGTGCCGTATGAGTGGTACGAGAAGTACGGCCTGATGCGCATGGGCTATCACGGGGCTTCCCACGGCTACATCGCCCGGGAGAGCTGCAGCTACGGCAAGGCCGGGCGCGTGATCTCCTGCCATCTGGGCGGGAGCTGCTCCGTCTGCGCGATACAGGACGGCAGGAGCGTTGACACAAGCTTCGGCTTCTCGCTCCAGTCCGGGCTCATCCACGCAAACCGCACCGGGGACGCGGACCCATATATGATCCCGTTTTTGCAGAGCGAGGGTCTGAGCGCCGCGGAGATCGAGGACGGACTGAGCAAGCACGGCGGCCTGCTGGGGATATCCGGAGTCAGCAATGACATGCGAGATCTCCAGAGCGCCGCGGAGAGCGGGAACGAGCGGGCAAGGCTTGCCGTCGACGCTTTTGTAAGCGGCATAATAAAGCAGGTCGGCGCGTTCTATGCCGAGCTCGGCGGGCTGGACCAGCTTGTGTTCACGGGCGGCATAGGCGAACATTCGGCGTTTGTGAGAAAGGCCGTCTGCTCGCAGCTGCGGCATCTGGGGATCGAGCTTGACGAAGAGAAAAACAGCTCCCCCGCACCGGCCGGCGTTATTTCGACGGCAGACTCTGAGGTCCTTGTGACGGTGATCCCGGCGAACGAGGAGCTTGGGGTCGCCCGCGAGACCGCGGCCTATGAGCTGTGAGGCATGAAAAGCATTATAAGCACCTGTCAGGGGGAGACGTTCCGCGCCGCGGCGCAGAGCCCGTGGAGCGGGACGATCCTCCTTGTGACGCACGGCGGCTGGTACCTTGAGACGGAGCGGGGGGATATCCTCCTGCTGCACGACGCGCGCTTCGGCGAGATACCGATCGGCGCGGCGCTGCCGGATATAGGAGAGCTTCCGTATGACAAGAGCCTTGAGGGTCGGCCGCTGCGCTTTGAGAACGGAACCCTTATGCTTGCCGGTGAGCTGCAAATAGAGCTTCACGGTGAAAAAGAGACACGCCAGAAAAACCCTGCGGACGTGTCACCCGAGCGGCTCCGGGCGCTTGAAGAAGCGCTGAGAAGCTCCGGGCGCGGTGAGCTCAGATACGCCGCGTGCGGAATGCAGCCGCCGGGGGACAGTCCGCTTTTGCAAGAGATGCAGCGGCGTACCGATAGCTTCCTTGACGCGGCATGCGGCGGATATGAAGAAGTATCCGCGGCGGTAAAGGGTCTGCTCGGTCTCGGCAGGGGACTGACGCCCGCCTGCGACGACTGGCTCGTGGGGTATATGTATGCAGCGCGGCGCACCGGGAAAACGGAGGTCTGCGCGGCGGTAAGCAAAGCCGTGTTGGAATACGCCGGGGAGTACACCAATGGCATCAGTGCCGCGTATCTTCGCGCGGCGGCACGCGGCGAGTACTATGAGCTGCTCGAAGGCTGTCTGTTCGGCGGGGACGCAGACAGCATCACGCGGCTGCTCAGTATCGGCAGCAGCTCTGGGAGCGATATGCTCAGCGGTATGCTTGCCGCCTGCCGCGGCTTTAAAAAAAGTTAGAAACAGCGGGAGAAATCACAGATTTCTGTGGTTTCTCCCGCTGAAATATTTGGCCGGATTTCCGGAAAATCTATTTATACGCACTGCACCGTGATTGACATCAAAGCGCGGCTCGGTTATAATTTAAGCTCGATCAAACAAAGGAGGAATCGAATGTACAAATATATCCTGTTTGATTTTGACGGAACCGTCTTTGACACGGTCGAGGGAATAACCAAGTCTGTACAATACGCCCTCGCAAAGCGCGGGATCGCGGCGGAGCTCGATTCGCTGCGCTGCTTTGCGGGTCCGCCGCTGGTGGACATGTTCATGGAAAAATTCGACCTTACGCAGGAGGAGGCCGAAGCCGCGACGGAGGATTTCCGAGAGCGCTACCAGCCGATCGGCCTGTATGAATGCCGGGTATTCCCCGGGATAAAGGAGATGCTCCGTGAGCTTATCGACGCGGGGCTGCACGTCGGCATCGCGACCTCGAAGCCGCAGCACCTCGCAGAGAAGCTGCTGAGCGATGAGGACATGCTCGGCCTCTTCGAGGTCATCTCCGGAAGCGACAGCGACGGGAACAACAACTCCAAGGCGGCAGTCCTGACGCGCGCGATGAACGCCCTTGGCGCGGACAGAACAGAGACGGTCCTCGTCGGCGACACGAAGTATGACGTCGCCGGGGCGAAGGCCTGCGGCGTCGACTGCGTCGGTGTGCGCTACGGCTATGCGGCGGAGGGCGAGCTTGCTGCCGCAGGAGCGGATCATATCGTGAACGACTTGCAGCAACTGAAGGCACTGCTGCTGAACAAGGAGGAAGAAAGCATGTTCAGACCCCTGAGAAGAAAGAAGAACGCGATATCCGATGAGGCCGCAAAGGCGCTGCTGCTGAACGAAAAGCGAGGTATTCTTGCGGTGAACGGCGACGACGGCTATCCTTATGCGCTGCCGGTCAACTACTTCTACGACATGGAAAACGGCAAGATCTATTTCCACGGCGCAAAGGCAGGCCACAAGGTGGACTCGCTTAAGAAGAGCGACAAGGTCTGCTTCACGGTCTACGGAAACAGCCGGTACAAGGAGGGCGAATGGGCACCCTACACGCAGAGCACCATCGTTTTCGGGCGCTGCCATCTGATAGATGACGCGGCCATGACCGAGGAGAAGGTGCGCACTCTTGCGGAGAAGTACTATCCCGACAAGAGCGAGATAGACGAAGAGATAGCACAGTCGCTCCGCGCGGTGCAGCTCTATGAGATAACGATAGAGCACCTGACAGGCAAGCAGGTGCAGGAGAGATAAACAACGATACCGCGCACATCGCGCCGCTCGAAAGGGCGGCGCGATTAGCTTTGTCAAAGAACCAAAGGTTCTTTGACAAAAAAGATTGCGATCCGTTCTGTGCCTCGCAGGCCCGACACTCACTACGCGAGAAGTATTTTCTCCGACGTACACGCCGCCAGAGAAAATGTATTTGATTTATTTTTTCGCCTTGCGAGGCGAAAAAACTCTGCGAGGCTTTTTTACAGAATAGAGTCCTGTTGCCATTTTCCAACATCTGCCAAATTTAAGATTTTCTCGTATTGACAGCGGGGCGGGGGAGTGGTATATATTAACTGTATCAATTAAATTAGTACAGTTAGTACAGAGGGAATATGGATGATACAACTGAACTACCGCGATTCGCGGCCGATATATGAGCAGGTCAAGGACGGCCTGCGTCAGCTTATCATAAACGGTGTGCTCACCGAGGGCAGCAGACTGCCGTCGGTAAGGGAGCTTGCCGTCAGCCTGACGATAAACCAGAACACGATCCAGCGCGCCTACCGGGAGCTTGAGGCAGAGGGCTACATCGTCTCCGTACCAGGCAAGGGCAGCTATGTCAGCCGAGAGAACGACGCTGCCAGAGCGCGCAAGGCGGAGCTTATGGAAAAACTCTCGGCACTGACGGCGGAGCTGCACAGCCTCGGCGTGAGCGAGGAGGAAATGCGCGCCATGATACAAGGAGGAGAGACAGATGATAGAAGTCAGATCCCTGCGGAAGAGCTTTGACGGCTTTACCGCGCTCGACGGGCTGGACATATCCGTGCCGGACGGCGCGGTCTACGGACTTGTCGGGCCGAACGGCGCGGGCAAGTCGACGCTGATACGCCATTTGGCCGGTATACTCCGGCAGGATGAGGGCGAGGTGCTCTATGACGGCGAGGCGGTTTTTGAAAACCCCGAGGTCAAAGCTCAGATAGCGTACATACCGGATGAGGTGTTCTACTACCCCGGCGCATCGGTAAAGGACATGATGCTGCTCTACCGGCGCATGTACCCAAGCTTCAGCGAGGAGCGCTATAACAAGCTTGCACAGGCCTTCGGCATAGCACCGGAGCGGTCGTTCAAGCGGCTTTCAAAGGGGATGCAGAAGCAGGCAGCGTTCTGGCTGGCGCTGTCGCTCTGCCCGAAGTACATGCTGCTCGATGAACCGCTCGACGGGCTCGACCCGGTGATGCGCCGGCAGGTAATGAAGCTGCTGCTTGCGGACGTTGCCGAGCGGGGGACGACGGTGCTCGTCTCCTCGCACAACCTGCGCGAGCTTGAGGATGTGTGCGACCACGTCGGCATAATGAACAGGGGCAGGATGCTATTGCAGCGCCCGCTGTGCGAGCTTCAGGACAGCACCGTCAAGGTGCAGCTCGCGCTGCCGGACGACAGGGAGCTGCCCGAAGGGCTTGAGATACTGCACAAGAGCGTCACAGGGCGGCTGTATCAGCTGATAGTGCGAGGGACGGCAGAAGAAGTGACGAACGTTCTGGCCGCGGCACAGCCGTTTTTCATAGACGTACTGCCGCTGACGCTGGAGGAGATATTTATTTATGAGCTGGGAGGCGCTGACAGTGAGATCAAAGATATCATTCTTTAATAAGCATGTTGCGCTGAATCTGCTCAAGCGCTTCTGGCCGCTGTGGGCGGCGTACTTTGCGGCGATGATATTCGTGCTCCCGGTGAACCTGCTCAGTAAGCTGCATTTTAACCTCAGAGGCAGTCTGCTCGAAATATACGGCGTGAACCGTCAGGTGCTCCAAACCTGCAGGTTTGAGTTCCCGGTCACGTTCGTTTTCGCCGTGCTCATCGCGATGGCAGTGTTCAGCTACCTGTACGATACGCGCAGATGCGGCCTTGCAAACTCCCTGCCGCTGCGCCGGGAGACGATGTACTGCACGGCCTTCATCACGGGGCTTGCGCCGATGCTCATTGCCGACCTGCTCGTATGGGCCGCGGCATGGATCATCCTTGCGGGCACGCCGAACGTCATTGCAAAATATATGCTGACACGGCTGGCGGCATCGCTCATGTGCAGCACGGCTTTCTTCGGGCTTGCCGCTTTCTGCGCCGCACTGACGGGGAACCTCTTGGTGCTCCCGGCGCTCTACGGCGTTATAAACATTGCGGCGGTGCTTCTGGAGCACACGGTGGAGGCGCTGCTGTCCGTGTTGGTCTACGGCTATGCCTACGACGGCTCGGTGCTCGACTTCCTCTCACCGGTCAAGATGCTTTTCATCAACGGCGACGTCATATCCACGCTGGTACCCGGTGCAGAGGACGGCGTCTATACCTATTCCGTCACATGGTCCGGATACCTTATCGGTTTCTGCGTAGTGGGGATAGTGCTTGCCGTACTCGGACTCGTCATAGTCCGCAAGAGACGCATGGAGCTTGCCGGGGACGTCGTGGCCGTGAGCTGGCTCAGACCCGCGTTCAAATACTGCATGGCGATAGGCGGGGCGCTGACTTTCGCATGCGCGGTATATTACTGGTTCTTTGACTATGTGCTCTACGGCGTACCGGCGGCGGTGCTCGTGATCGCGATGCTGCCGGCCGGGGCGTTCATCGGCTGGTTCGGCTCGGAGATGCTGATGCAGAAAACGCTGAGGGTATTCTCCAGGGGCTGGAAGCAGTATGCCGCGGTGTGCTGCGCGCTCATGGCGCTTGCGCTGTGCGCGGAGCTCGACGTCACGGGCTACGAAAAGTACGTCCCGCCGCTTGACGAGATAGACTACATAAACTTCTCAGAGGGGAGCAGCGGGCACGAAAACCAGCCTGAGACGCTGGAGCTTTACCGCGAATTTCATCAGAAGCTTATCGAAGCGAAGAGCCTGCCGAACCGAACTGACGGCGACTACTACATTGAGCCGCTCAATTATTACCTCAAGGACGGCAGGCACGTCTGCCGCCTGTACAGGCTGCCATACAGCGATGGTATAGAGAGCGACCCGGATTCCGCGATAGGCGCGCTCGACAGGCTGCTCAACTGCCCGGAGCTTATCGCGCAGCGAGTTTTCCCGCGCATCCCGGTCACGGAGGAGAGCATAAGTACAGCCTATCTGACAGTCGAGAACATCGGGGATGACGGCAGTTATCTTAACGACACCGTCCGCCTGACACCGGCGCAGGCTTATGAGCTGTACACGGAGTGCATCGTGCCTGACGCGGAGGACGGGACGATCGGCCTGCGCTTTGCTTCCGACACCGAGGAGACGCGCCTGCGCACGACGAACGTGTGGATATACATGGAGATGTCGGAGTTTGTCGGCCGCAGCGCGAATGTCTACGGCGACTACGTCTATGACTACATAAGCCTTGATCTGTACACAAACTCCGCGCGCACATATAAGTGGATAACCGAGAACACTGCCGTCGAGCCGACAGACGGATACCTCAACCTGAACTACGGAAAATACTGAAGGGAGTGCCGCGCCAAAGACTCCTTTGCGTAAAGGGAGCAGTCAGCCGCAAGGCTGACTGAGGGGTTATTATCATTTCACTGCGGATAAAGACACGGCGTTTTATCTCCTCAGGCGCTGACGCGCCAGCTCCCCTTACAACAAGGGGAGCCAAGGGGACAGCTTGTTCGGCTGCGGGTTCATATATTGTATTCAGCTTGTTTATAAATTCTTGGGACTTTGTTCATTACAACGTCATAAATGCCCTGTATAGTAAGGCACGTAAACAAGAGAAGTACACAGCATGTACCTTTCAAATAGAAAACAAGAAGGTTCCGATTATGTATTATCCGTATGATGATGAACATCCGGAGCAGGCAGCCCCGGAAAGCACAACTTCAACCCCACAGGCCGATACGACCGACAGAGTCAACGGCGAATATCATTACAAAAACGGATATACCCAGAAGATTTATTCCGATGCGCACTATGTCCGCGAGGATGAAAGCACCGTTCCTCCGAAATACTACACTCCCCCCGAAAAGCCCGTCAAGGAAGCCAAGGAGCCGAAGGCTCAGAGCTCCGGCAGCGGCTGGGTAAAGATAGTATGCGTCGCGCTTATATGCGCACTGCTCGGCGGCTTCGCCGGCGGCGCGATAATGAGCGGCAAGTACTCCGACAGGATGGATCAGCTTGAAAGCCAGATAGCCGAGCTGAGCAGCGAGGAAAAGCAGCTTGTCGTTAATACCGGCAGTACCCCCGCAGCAAGCAGCACTGCAGGCAGCACAATGTCCGCATCGAGCATATATGACCTTGCCTGCCAGCAGGTCGTCGGCATCTCGAGTGAGATCACCTACAGCAACTTCTTCGGCATGACAAGCTCCGCCGCTGTCAGCGGCTCCGGCTTCATCGTCTCCTCCGACGGCTACATCATCACGAACTACCACGTGATAC
>CAKTIH010000012.1 GCA_934565615.1 uncultured Oscillospiraceae bacterium
ACCAGACGTCGGCGGACGGATTGCCGTTCTCTTCCTCGATCTTGGCCTGCACCTCACCGGTGGACAGACGCTGATAGGTGGTCTTTATGCCGTAGAGCTTCTCAAAATTCTCGCAGGCGGCGGCGAGGTACTCTTCCTCGCAGGAGCCGTAGACGACCAGCTCGCCCTCGGCCTGAGCCAGAGAGACAAGATCGTCAGCCGCAGGTTCGGCTGCGGGTTCAGCGGCAGGGGCCTCAGATGCGGCCGGAGCGCTGTTGCCGCATGCGCACAGGGACAGGACCATCACGAGTGCAAGCAGCAGTGCCAGATACTTTTTCATGTGTTTTCCTCCGTTAGATTTATTTTGATCTCCCCGCCCCTATGGGCTGAGAGAGATTTTCCGGTTTGCAGCTTGGGCATTATGTACACAACGCACAACAAATGTCCTTTGCAAGTACGTGCAAATTGTATAGCTTTCAGGAATTTCTGTCAACAGCTCCGCCGTTTCTTCTCAGTTTTCTCATTATTTTATCAGTCTTACCTAAGTCCATAATGAACTTTTTACTTGTGTCCCCGGCTCTGTGAATGTATAATAGCATACATCAGAACGTGGATTTAAGGAGATTTTGTCATGCCTACTACATGGAACCGCTCCCCCGAGGATTTTCATAAGATATACTCTGCCAATACCGACGCCTTCTACCGCGTCGGCGGCATCGCTATGGCAAAGGAGCTGGACGAGTTTATGACCCGCTGCGCCCTTGGGCTGTGGAGCCGCGGCGGCGGGATCACCCAGCGCCATGTCGACATGGCGAACCAGATATATTCCCGCAACCAGCCGCAGCCGAAATGGATGCTCTGGTCACTGACAAGCTCCGTGTGTGAAAGCGAGGTCTTTCTCCCGCCGGTGTTCTATTGGAGCCTTGCGGAGAGCGACGCCAAGCGCGGCACCGAGGCCTCCCGCACCTTTATCCGCATGCTCACGAACATCCTGCTCTACCTCGCCGCCGTGGATGACGACGTCAGCTACGATGAGGCCGCCTACATAACCGAGTGTACCGACAAGCTCACCGCAGTATGCGACACGAGCGGCGTGCGCAAGAGCCGCGAGTCGCTCAATCCCCTTGACTATGTCACAAGCTCCGAGCCGGGTTTTCAGGAAAAGCACCGCCTTCAGGAGCAGACTGCGGGCGGCGAAAAGCCCAAAGAAGGCGACGCTGAAAAGCCTGACGCCGAGGAGAAAAAGCCGGACTTTGACGAGCTTATGGCGCAGCTCGACTCCCTCGTCGGGCTTGACGATGTGAAGAAGGACATCAAAAACCTCATGAACCTTGTCAAGGTGCGCAGGCTGCGCAAGGAGAATGGGCTCCCCATCCCGCCGATGAGCCTGCACATGGTGTTCATGGGCAACCCCGGCACGGGTAAGACAACGGTCGCGCGCATCATAAGCGGGCTGTACGCGGCGATAGGCGTGCTGGAAAAGGGGCAGCTCATCGAGGTCGACCGCTCCGGGCTCGTCGCGGGTTACGTCGGGCAGACCGCGCTCAAGACGCAGGAGGTCATTAAGTCCGCCCTCGGCGGCGTGCTGTTTATCGACGAGGCCTATTCCCTCGCTTCCGGCGGTGAGAACGACTTCGGCCGCGAGGCGATAGAGACGATACTCAAGGCGATGGAGGATCACCGCGATGAGCTTATCGTCGTCGTCGCGGGCTATGACGGACCTATGGAGAAGTTCATTAACTCCAACCCCGGCCTCCAGTCGCGCTTCAATAAATATTTCTACTTCCCCGACTATAACGGCGAGCAGCTCCTGTACATCTTCAAGGGGCAGTGCAAAAAGAACGGCTATACCCTCACCGAAGAGGCCGAAGCCGAAGCAAAGGCGATGTTTGAAGAGCTGTATGAGAACCGCGGTGAGAACTTCGGCAACGGCCGCGATGTGCGCAACGTGTTTGAGGACACGGTCGTGCGCCAGTCAAACCGCGTCGCCGCGCTGGACGCGCCGACGAAGGACGACCTCATGCAGTTCCTCCCGGAGGATCTCAAGGACGCGGATGAAGAAGCGTCCACGGACGAGACATGATAAGTAAAAAGCCTTCCCCTTGAGGGGAAGGTGGTTCGCGAAGCGAACCGGATGAGGTATCGGCATGAACGCAAAAATTAGCATTGCAGTAAAACCGGCATTTCACGCCGGTTGGGTGTGACTCTTTTGCAGCGTCTCACTGCCGGTCACTCCGTGGGGTGACTTTCTCGGCGTGGAGAAAGTCACCAAAGACACGCATAGGGAGAGGGTGTTTCGACTCCCCCTCTCCCTATGTACCCTCACCCACAACGACAAAGAGAAACCGTGCGCGGTTTCCCTTTGATTCCTTCCGAGGGTGCTTCAAGTTAAAAGACTGCCGTCCCGTTTCTGCACTGCATCAAAAACGGGACGGCTGTTTTTTATTCAAAGAGCCTTTTCATCGGTTTATCCGCTTTTCCGTGAACGTCATGTTCTCAATCCACGGAGCTAACTCCCGGTCTATCTGTGATCTCATTTGCGCGGGAATATACTGCCTCACCTCGCCGTATATCTCGGGACTGTATTGGAAATATGCTATGTAGTCGCGCTTCTTCTCAAGCTTTCGCATGAAAACGCATTTCTCGCTTTCCCGGAGGCATCTCTTGGCAAAATAAATCCAAAATGTATTTTGTGTGTCGGGCGACGATACGTTGGCAATGGCCACTCCATAATCTACAAAATCATCCCAGGAGAATGCATATGTTTGCTTTGGCTCATACATGGTTATTCCTGTATACGATATAGAAAACTTATATGTGGACATGCTGGTAAACATACAGATGATGCCAAGGATTATAGCTGTAATAAACATCGTAAAAATTACATATGCTGCCCAGTTTAATTCCACTTTCCATACTATGACTATAGTCACTACAAACGCCGTGCACAGAAGCACAAACACAAACGCGGCAGTCACCGATGCTCCGGTTATGTACGAGACCCTATATTTTTTGACGCCGTCCCTATCATCTTTCCGCATGAGGCTCACCCCCGATGTTTCATCCTACGCAGTCTCATAGTCTATGAAGTTCTTATACACAGCGCCGCAGCCGCTGCATTTGAGCGAGATCCATATCCATGTAAAAGCATTGCCGATCTCCGCCGTTCCGAGCTCTTTGAGTTCTTCGATATCCTCCGGGTACTCATACGTGACGTCAACGGCAAAGCTCGTGCCGCGGCACTTTATACACTCAACGCGTCTGCTTTGCGTATGCGCAGGCTGACCGCTCTCACATTTTTCATATCCGTCGCAGCGGCTGTCAAAGACAGGAATATCTCTTCCGCACTTTTTGCAGCGGGCGTTTAACACAAGCCTGTCATTTTCCGGGAGCAGGTATAATTTAGAGAACACACCGTGTTTAATTTCTCCCTCTGCAAACACCTCAAAATCATGCGAAGCGCAGCAGGTAAGTGTTCCCTCTACAAGCTCATTGCCGCCTTTATTTTTCTGGCATGACACTTCAAAGAATGGCCGTATCTTTTCTGGGATCAAATTCTTCCCTCCTCACTTGAGCTGGCGTCCTTCCCCTCACCGGTTTATCCGTTTCTCCGTGAACGTCATATTTTCTATCCACGGAGCTAACTCTCGGTCTATCTGTGATCTCATTTGCGCAGGAATATACCGCCTTACCTCTTCGTAGATTTCTGGGCTGTACTGGAAATATGCTATGTAGTCGCGCTTCTTCTCAAGCTTGCGCATGAAAACGCATTTCTCGCTTTCCCGGAGGCATCTCTTGGCAAAATAGATCCAAAATGTATTTTGTGTGTCGGGCGACGATACGTTGGCAATGGCCACCCCATAATCTACAAAATCATCCCAGGAGAATGCATATGTATGCTTTGGCTCATACATGGTTATCCCTGTATACGATATAGAAAACTTATATGTGGACATGCTGGTAAACATATAGCCAACGTAAATGATTATAACCATAATGATAATTGCAAAATTCGCATATACTGCCCAGTAAAATTCCACTTTCTCTACTATGACGATAGCCACCAAAATAGCCAGCCCTATGAGCAGAAACACAAGTCCGGCTTTCAGCGTTGCTCCAGTTATATACGAGACCCTATATTTTTTGACACTGTCCTTAGCTTCTCGACATTGCATCATCAGTCACTCCCAAGCGAACTCCTAATAATCTTTTGTCTACATCCAATGCCATCCAAGACGAGCTACATCTCCGTCCACTGCCCCCCCGGAAGGAATCCAAGGGAAACCATCGCAATGGTTTCTCTTGGCCGGTTCAAGGGTGGAGGTTTTTAGGAGGCGGGGAAAGCGGAATCCCCGCCTCCTAAACGCGTCTTTGGTGACTTTCTCCGCGTCGAGAAAGTCACCCCGCGGAGTGACCGGCAGTCGGTCGCAGCAAAAGAGCCAAACTAAACCGGCCGTTTACCACAAACCCCCGGTCCCGCGTCAAAAGCGCGGGGCTGGGGTTTCATTTCGTATCCGTTTACCTTCTCCTGTCGCGGCTGCTGACCATGATGATAAGCCGCAGCAGCTGCATGAGCGTCACGGCAAGCGCCGCAACGTAGGTCATCGCCGCCGCGCGCAGCACGCGGCGCGCGCCCGTAAGCTCCTCTCCGTACAGGATGCCCATGCTCTCTATCGTCTGCATCGCGCGGCTGCTGGCGTTGAACTCCACAGGCAGCGTCACGAGCTGGAACACCGCGCACAGGGCGAAGCACGCGACGCCTATATACGCCAGATATATGAAGTCCGGTGCAACGGAGCACAGCAGCAATCCCGCGAGCACGAGCGGCCATGAGAGCTTCGAGCCGAAGTTTGTGACCGGGATGATGGCCGAGCGTATCTTCACCGGCACATAGTCCTGCGCGTACTGTATCGCATGGCCGACCTCGTGGCACGCAACGCCGATAGCCGCGGTCGATGTGCCGTTATACACGTCAGCCGACAGGCGGATCATGTTCGCCTTGGGGTCGTAGTGGTCTGTAAGCTCGCCGTCTATCTGCTGTATGGCGACGTTCTGCAGCCCGTTCGCGTCCAGCACGCGGCGCGCGGCCTGAGCGCCGGTCATGCCGCGGGAGTTCTGCTGGCGGGAATATCTATTATAGGTAGATTTCACATTCGCGCTTGCCCACATTGTGAAGAGCACCGCGGGCAGCACAAGGATTATATATGTCCAGTCGATATACATTGTCTTCCTCCGATGGCGGACTTGTCCGCCATAAAAGCTTTTTCATTTCTGAAAATATTATACCCTTTTCTCTTTACGCGCGCAAGCGGCACAGCGCGCCGTCTGCCGCATTTTACGCTTCTGTCCTGTAATATTAAGGAAATGTTCACAGTTCCCGCTCATCGCCTTTAGCTCCGCTTTAGCTTGGATAATTAGAGTATGCTTATCACAAACCCATGCAGGAAAGAGGTACCATTATGAAGCAGGATCGGCGAAGCACCAAGCTCAGCGCGGCGCAGAAGAAAAAGCTCATCATAATCATCGCGGCTGCCGCGGTTCTGATAACCGCGGCGGTAGTCATTCTGAGAAAAAACGTCTCGGAAAAGTACGGCAGAAAGGACGACACGGAGATACTCTCCGCCGAGGTCACGCGCGGCAGCATCAGCACCTCCGTCTCAGGCTCCGGCCAGCTCAGCGACGACGATGTTGAAACTCTCGATATCCCCGACGGTGTGGAGCTTGAGGAGATAAAGGCCGTGCGCGGAAGTAAGGTCGAAGAGGGCGACCTGCTCGCGACCGTCGACCTGAACACCGTCATGCTCGCCATGTCCACGGTCAGCGGCGAGCTCGACACGCTTGACGACGAGATAAACAGCGCCGTCAGTGATTCCGTCAGCAGCTATATAAGCTCCTCCGTCTCAGGCATGGTGAAGAAGATATATGCCGCGGCGGGCGACAGCGTTGACGATGTCATGTATGAGCACGGCGCGCTGATGCTTGTCTCGCTCGACGGGTACATGGCGGTCGATATCGATACCGCCGCGCTCTCCGTTGGGGACAGCGTGACCGTCAGTACCTCCGACGGAGCGGAATACTCCGGCAGCGTCGGCACTGTCCTTGACGGCACGGCGACCGTACTCGTCACCGATAACGGCCCCGCATATGGCGATACCGTCAGCGTCAAAAGCTCGGACGGCGCCGTCCTCGGCAGCGGCGAGCTGTATATCCATGACGAGCTGAAAATAGTCGGCTATGCAGGGACTGTGTCGTACCTCAATGTCAGCGAGGGCAGCAGCATCTATTCCGGTGCCACGCTCATGAGCCTTACGGACACGGACTACACCGCAAACTACGAAACTCTCCTCTCCGAGCGCAGCGACAAGGAAGCCGTGCTCAACCGGCTCATAAAGATATATAAGGAAGGCGCGCTCTATTCCGATATCAGCGGAACCATCAAGGAAATAAACGCCGATTATGACGAGAGCCGCACCGACGACAGCAGCACCGAGGGGCAGTATTTCAGCGTAAGCCCGGATAAGACCATGTCCATCCCGGTGAGCGTCGACGAGAGCGAGATCCTCTCCGTCTCTGTCGGGCAGAGCGCCATAGTCACGATCGACTCCATAAACGGCGAGAGCTTCAACGGCACCGTCACCGAGATCGACCGCGCCGGCACAAGCTCCAGCGGTGTCACGACCTATACCGCGACCATCAGCATCGACAAGACCGACGCCATGCTCGCCGGTATGTCCGCCTCGGCGACGATAGTCATAGACGGCGTGGACGACGCGCTCCTCATCCCGGTCGATGCGCTCAACAAGACCAGCAGCAGCTATTACGTCTACACGAGCTACGACGAGAGCAGTGGCGAGTTCGGCGGCATGGTCGAGGTCACAGTCGGCATATCCAACGCAAACTATGTTGAAATTACCGGCGGCCTCAACGAGGGCGACACGGTCTATTATAAAGAGCAGCAGACGGCTTCCGGCTTCATGCCCGGCGGCATGGATTTTGGCGGCGGCATGCCGAGCGGCGACTTTGGCGGAGGTATGCCGAGTGGTGATTTCGGCGGCGGAAATATGCCGAGCGGCGGCCCCGGCGGTATGCCTGGCGGCAGGAACTGATAAGGCGGTGGTCACATGATTCGCATAAAGGATCTCTCCAAGTGCTACCGGATAGGCGACGAGGAGGTACACGCGCTCGATCACGCGAGCCTGCATGTCGCTCCGGGTGAATTTGTCGGCATCATCGGTCCGTCGGGTTCGGGCAAGTCGACGCTTATGAACATCATCGGCTGCCTCGACGTCGCCGATTCAGGGGAGTACCTGCTTGACGGCATCCCCATAGAAAACTACTCGGAAAACGAGCTTGCGCATATCCGCAACCGCAAGATAGGCTTTGTTTTCCAGAGCTTCAACCTTATCCCGAAGCTCACCGCGGAGGAGAATGTTGAGCTCCCGCTCATCTATCAGGGCATAAAAAAGGAGGAGCGCACAGAGCGCGTCGCGGCGGCGCTCGAGCGCGTGAAGCTCGGCAAGCGCGCAAACCACTTCCCTACCGAGCTCTCCGGCGGCCAGCAGCAGCGCGTCGCGATAGCGCGGGCGATAGTCACCCGGCCATCTTTGATCCTCGCCGATGAGCCGACCGGAAACCTCGATTCAAAAACCACCGTCGAGATCATGGATATCTTTCACGAGCTGCACAGTCAGGGCAACACGATCGTCCTCATCACGCATGACGATTCTGTCGCCGCGCAGGCCGGGCGGCGCGTGCGGATACTCGACGGACATCTCACTGAGGAGGGCGCATGATGGACACTCTGAAGCAATCCCTGCGCATGGCTGTCAAATCCATTAGCGGCAACAAGCTGCGCGCATTTCTGACGATGCTCGGCATCATCATCGGTGTCATGGCGCTGGTCATCCTCGTCAGCCTTGTGAACGGCGCGACCAGCACCGTGACCGACACGATCTCAAGCCTCGGCACAAATCTGCTGACCGTGACTGTCAGTGACGATAAGGGTCAGCCGATCAGCTTGAGCGACCTTGCCGAGTTTTCGGAGACAGACGGCGTCGGCCAGACTGCCGCATGGCAGTCCGAAAGCGCCGTCGGCAAATACGGCTCGAATGCCGAGACGGTGCAGCTCTACGGCACAACAGCAGCATACTACAACATCCAAGGGCTCAGCATGCTGCTTGGCAGATATATAAAGAGTGCAGACGTGGAGAATGCATCCAACATCTGCGTCATAAACGAAAACGCCGCGCAGGAGCTTATCGGCTACAGCGACTGCATCGGCGAGGAGATTTCGCTGAACGGAATTAAATTCAAAGTAGTCGGCTTACTTGAGGATAATGACGACTCCCTCACCGCAGTCTTTTCAAGCAATTCCCTCGCGGTATATATCCCTTATACCTCACTGGTGCGGCTGAGCAGCAGCGTCTCCTCGAAGATAACGTCCTTCTACGTGAGCGCCGAGACCGGCGGCACGACCGCCGAGGCGGAGAATGCAATGTACTCCATCCTCTATGAGCGCTTCGCGCAGGATGAGGACGCTTTTGAGATCGAAACGCAGGACGCCCTTGAGGACACGATGAGCAGCGTCACCTCCATCCTTGCTATCCTGCTTGGCGGCATTGCGGGGATATCCCTCATCGTCGGCGGCATCGGCATCATGAATATAATGCTCGTCACCGTCACGGAGCGCACACGCGAGATCGGCATACGCAAGGCCATAGGCGCGAGCCGCGGCGTGATACTCCAGCAGTTCCTTCTTGAAAGCGTCGTGCTGTGCATGCTGGGCTGCGCGATAGGTATCTTCCTGTCATGGGGCACGCTGCGGATAATAAGCGTAGTCGTCGCGAGCCTCGACCTGACGTTCAAAATGAACGGCGCGGTCGTGCTCATTGCGGTGCTGTTCTGCTTCATTATCGGCGTCGGCTTCGGACTGTACCCGGCGAACAAGGCCGCGAAGATGAAGCCCATCGATGCGCTGCATTACGGAGGTTAAGACAATGCTCAGAAAAATTGGAAAGAAGAAAACGCTCTTCGCAGCGCTGGCAATCGTTCTCGCTGCGGCACTGCTGATAGCGCTGCTGCCGAACGGCAAGGCTGACACAAGCTCCGTCAATGTAGTGGAGGAGCTGCTTTCTACCAAAGCCGAATATGGCACGATAGACACGGTGTTCACTTCCGGCGGGTCGATAAGCGACAGCGGCACGGGGAGCATCGCCCTTGCCGGGTCTGTGAAGCTCCGCAGCTGGGAAGTCAGCGAGGGCGACTATGTCAAGGCCGGTGACCTCCTTGCAACTGTCGACCGCAGCTCGGTGCTGCAGGCGATATCGGAGCTTGACGAGCTCATGCAGGAGCTTGACGCGGCGATTGAGAGCAGCCGCTCCGACACAGTGACCTCAGTACTCTACTCCCCCATCGACGGAACGGTGACGAAGGTTTACGCCGAGAGCGGCGCTGACGTTGAGGACACGGTATATAATAACGGGGCGCTCATCGTCCTGACCGACAGCGGCGGCAGAGAGGTGAACGTCGTCGGCTACACGGGCACAGTCTATGCCGTGTACGTCTCCGAGGGCGACACAGTCTCCGCCGGGCAGAGCCTTATCTACCTCAGCGACACGGAATACACCGGAGAATATGAACGGCTCCTGTCCCAGCGGCGCGAGCTTGAAGCGCAGATGCAGGCGCTCTTCGCAGCCTACGAGCGCGGCGGCGTCTACGCCGAGAGCAGCGGGCGCGTCACTGGGCTTAATGAGGATATACTCAACTCCACCGGCGGCAGTACCGGCAGCGGCACGCACCTCGCGGCGCGGCTTCTCGGCAGTCTGCAAAGGCTGAATGCCATAATTATCGAGCCTGTCAGTGAAGGTGAAAGCGGGAGCGAAGGCGAAAGCGGAACTACCGAGCCCGGCGGCTCCGAAGAACCGACGCCCACTGATCCCGTCGACCCGGAACCCGAACCGGAGCCGGGCGACAGCAAGGTCACGGAAAAGTTCGGCAAGGTAACAGCCGTGGACACGGAGGCCGGGATAGTCACCGTCCAGCTCACCGACGGCAGTGATCTCACTCTCGACGCGGCGGAGCTTGAAGCTCTCGGCGCTTCGCAGATCAAGGCCGGGGACATCCTCGCTCTCGGCTATGACGAATCCAACACGCTCATAAGCGTGACCGTATACTCAAGCGGCGGCGATCAGGACGATTCGACCGGCGGCAATGAAATGCCCGACGGCATGAACGGCAGCATGGGCGGCGGAACGGCCGGCGGCACTGCGGCTGCCGCTGCCGCTGACGATACGCCCAAGGATTACATCATGGACGAAACGGAGCTGTGTACCCTGACGGACTATGACACAGCGGAGATAGCCCTCACGGTCGACGAGCTGGACATCGCGCGGCTGAGCATCGGGCAGGCCGTCACGGTGACGCTCGACGCACTGCCGGGGCAGAGCTTTGACGGTGAGATCACCGAGATCGACCCGAACGGCGAGAACGGCGGCGGCAGCACGAAATACTCTGTTACAGTGACGCTCCCGCGCACCGAGGATATGCTGACCGGGATGAACGCGGCGGTACGCGTACAGCTTGCGGAAAACGATGATCTTCTGCTTATTCCCCTCGCGGCGGTGCAGGAGGACTCGGACGGGATATACGTCTGCACGGGTTACGACAAGAAAAGCGATGAACCGACAAAGCCCGTTGCGATAACTACCGGCCTGTCGGACGGAGAGAATGTCGAAGTCCTCTCCGGGCTCTCCGAGGGTGACACGGTATATTACCGCTATGCGGACACGCTGGAATACAGCTTTGTAAGATAAGGGCGGGACGGCCCGCCGCAATAAGAAAACCAAGCAGAGAACTCCGGCTCAAGCGGAGTTCTCTGCTTGGTTTGTATCTTGACACGTTGGGTAATTTTTGCTACCATGCAGCCGAAGGAATATTCCCGGCCAAAGGCTCAAAGCGTCCATGCAATGAGCTTTTCTAAAGAGCGCAAGTTAGAGTTAATTAACCGGTTGGCTGCCGATGCGGCCCAAAAGTGCCGATCAGTGCGGCAGAAATTGAATAAAGGAATACATAAAATCGGAGGTACGGACTATGCAGATATTGGAGCACGGACAGGAGCACGAGCGCACACTGCTGTTTTTCCCCGGCACGGCGGAGCCTGTATGGGTGTTTGAGCAGACCGTTGCGCTGCTCTCCCAAACTTGGCACGTTTTTCAGGTGATATATGACGGACACCAGCCGGAGTACCCCGGCGACTTCGTTTCCGTGGAGCAGACCGTTGAGGAAGTAACGGCGTATTTGAAGGGCCACAGCGTTGCCCGGCTGGACGCAGCCTATGGCTGCTCCTTGGGCGGCGCGTGCCTGACCCGCCTGCTGGCGCTGGGCGAGATACCCGTCGGCCGGGCGATCATCGACGGTGGGATAACCCCCTATCAGTTTCCGTACCCGGTGCGAAAACTGATACTGGCGCGCGATATTCTGTTCTTCAAAATCGCGGCAAACAGCCGTAAAGTCCTTGAAGCGGCATTTCCTCCGGAGCGTTTTACGCTTCCAGGACATGATTCCGTAAAGGAGTATGACGCAATGGAGAGCTATCTCAAGACCTACTCCGACCGGACGATACGCAATGTGTTCTGGTCGGGCAACAATTATGCCTTGCCGGAGAAGCCCGCCGTGCGCGGCACGCCCCTCGCCTATTGGTACGGCGAGGACGAAAAGCGTGACCGCCGTGGGAATATACGCTTTATCGAGCGTTACTTCCCGCAGATACAGCTCCGCGAATTTCCGAAAATGGCGCATGCGGAGCTGGTCACAATACATCCGGAGGACTTCTGCCGGTACGCAGAAGAGTTCCTGACCGGGCAGACTGACGCCGCAAGTAAGCGCGAAGGACGGTGAAGCAGTGGAGGTTTTTCTCGGAATACTGATCCCTTTCCTTGGAACGGCAGCCGGTGCGGCATGCGTGTTCTTTATGAAAAGCTCTCTTAGCGATCTGGTCCAGCGCTCGCTCGCCGGGTTTGCAGCCGGGGTGATGGTGGCCGCTTCGATCTGGAGCCTGCTTATACCGGCGATCGAGCAATCGGCGGCGTTGGGAAAGCTCTCGTTCTTCCCCGCGTTCGCCGGCTTTTGGCTCGGAGTGCTGTTTCTCCTTACGCTTGACCGCATGATACCGCACCTGCATATAGGAAGCGAGCAGGCGGAAGGCCCGAAGAGCGATCTGAGCCGTACCGCGATGATGGTCCTGGCAGTCACGCTGCATAACATTCCGGAGGGAATGGCAGTCGGCGTGATGTACGCAGGCTTCCTATCCGGGAGCACCCAGATCACGGCGGCAAGCGCGCTCGCGCTGTCCCTCGGGATCGCTATCCAGAACTTCCCGGAGGGAGCAATAATTTCCATGCCGCTCAGAGCAGAGGGGGAAAACAGGGGCAGAGCATTCCTCGGCGGGGTGCTTTCCGGCGCAGTGGAGCCGATCGGCGCGGTGCTTACGATCCTTGCCGCGCAGCTCATTATCCCGGCGCTGCCGTATCTGCTGAGCTTTGCCGCCGGTGCAATGCTTTATGTGGTCGTAGAGGAGCTGATACCGGAAATGTCACAGGGGCGGCATTCCAATATCGGCACGGTTTTCTTCGCCGCAGGGTTCAGCGTCATGATGGCTCTGGACGTAGCATTGGGCTGAAAAACATGGTTTGAGATATAGGTATATACGCTGGGCCGCAAGTCTGGACCCATAAAAAAGCCGCCGCAAGCTTCGTATCGCTTGCGGCGGCTTTGTCGTGTCAGTCAATTTTGAGAATGGAGGCAATCCTGTCCCGCTGCTTTGTGTACAAGGATCACGGGTTCAGCGGGCCATATTCAGTATCGTTTCCACATCTGCTGCATAAAGCTGCTTGAACGCACCGACAGGCGCGGTATCGCCATTTGTGCACTTCATTGCCATTTCATGTATCTGTTCATCGGAAAGCTCTGTTATGCCAAGCTCGCGGAGATTCGTCGGCATGCCTATTTTCCTGTAATAGTCACCCATTGCCTCTATACCCGCAAGCGCCGTTTCCATCGGGTCATCATAATTCATGGTGCAGCCCATGACATTTACGGCAAATTTTGCGAATCTCTCCGGGTTTACCGCAACAACGTATCTTGCCCAGCTCTGCCAGATTGCCGTCAGTCCTGCGCCGTGCGCAACGTCAAACATTCCGCCCAGCTCATGCTCTATGCGGTGGCAGGCAAAGTCTCCCTGCTTTCCGGTCCCGGTAAGGCCGTTGTGCGAGAGGCTGCCCGCCCACATAAGTTCGGCTCTGGCATTATAATCGTCCGGAGTTTTCAGCGCCTTGACGATATTGTTCTTCACCGTCACAAGCAGCCCCTCTGCCATTGCGTCAACAAGCTCGGTGTTCTTTACGTTTGAGAAATATCTCTCCTGAGTATGCATCATTATGTCCGCACCGCCGGAGGCCGTCTGGAATGCCGGCAGACTATATGTAAGCTCGGGGTTCATTATGGCAAAGCGCGGCCTTGCAAACTCAGTATTGAGAGCTTTCTTGAACCATCCGTCCTCATTTGTGATGACGCAGGAATTGCTCGCCTCACTGCCAGAGGCAGCGATCGTCAATACCACGCCAACCGGCGCACAGCCCTTGACCGGTGCCTTACCGATAAACATATCCCACAGATCGGCATCCGGGTTTGCCAAGGCATAACCGATCGCCTTCGCGGTGTCGATTACACTTCCGCCGCCTATGGCAAGCAGAAAATCTATCCCCTTGCCGAGCGCAAGCTCCGTGCCTTCCCGAACCTTTGAAAGCCGCGGATTCGGCTTGACCCCGCCGAGCAGGAAATACTCCAGCCCTGCCTCAGTCAGCACCTCCTCCACTTTTCCCAGCAGTCCGGAATTGACCGCGCTCCTGCCGCCGTATACGACAAGAACTTTCTTCCCGCCGCATGCAAGGATCTCCTCTCCGGCACGCAGCTCCGTGTCCCTGCCAAATATTACCTTTGTCGGTACGCAATAGTCAAAGTTGAGCATACACATTTCCTTTCAGGATATTCTGTATTTATTTACGCACTCCTCGTTGAGGCTCACGCCAAGTCCCGGCCCCTGCGGCACATAGAGGAAACCGTCCTCAGCTATCTCAAACTTAACGTCAAGAAGCTCATCCCGCAGAGGATATACATTCCTGTCCATTTCGAAAAGGCCGGCGTTGGGCAGGGATGCCATAAAGTGCAGATTTGCCGCAAACGATACACCGGAGGAAAAGACATGCGGATTGCAGGGCAGATTATGCGCCAGAGCAAGCGCCGCGATCCTGCGGCACTCGGTTATGCCGCCGGACCAGATACAGTCAGGCTGGACTATATCGATCGCGCGCCGCTGGATGAACTCGCGGAAATGATAAAACCCTATCTCGGATTCATAGCCTGCTACCGGCATATCAAGCGCCGCTGCCAATTCAGCTGAGCCGTCGATATTGTCCAGGTGCAGCGGTTCCTCCAGCCAGTATACTCCCAGCTCCTGAAGCTTCCTGCCCATTATGATGGCGGTAAAGGTATTCCAGTTATTATTCGCATCGACCATGATGCGCGCGCCGTATTCCTTCGCCACATCGCAGCAGGCCTTTACCCGCTCAAGATCCTCCTCCAGCGTATAGCAGCACTGATCCGAATAAGCCATCTTGGATATCGGGTTCATCAGGACTTCCGGGTTGCGGCCTATTTTGATCTTGGCATATTTGAAGCCAAGCTCAAAATAGCTGCGTACCTCCTCCGCCATCTCTTTAGCTTCTTTACCGTTGGAATAGAAGCCGGAGCTTGCATACGGGGTCACACGGTCAGCGTAGCCGCCAAGCAGCTTATATACCGGCAGCCCCGCCGCCTTGCCGAGAATATCCCAAAGCGCAACGTCAATTCCGCTCATCGCCGCAAAAATCACGCCGCCGCGGCCATGCTGCCGTGTTCTGGCAAACATTTTCTGCCAGATCCACTCTATTTTGCTTGCGTCCTCACCGATAATGATCGGGGCAAGCTCGTTTTCCACGATGAACTTTGTCGTCTGCGGAGGTCCGCCGAAGCACGCGGATTCGCCCAGGCCGACTATTCCCTCGTCCGTATATACCTGAACAATGACCGCGTTTCTTACATCAAAGAAATTCTGTGCATCCGCAATACCGTTTTCATACCTGTATTGCAGTATCATCGCTTTTACATCTGTAATTATCATGAATGACCTTTCTCCTGTATCTCAGGGATCCCGATCCCTACACGGAGAAACGATCATGCCGTGCCCGCTTACTTTACGACCGTAGCGACCAAACTCATCTTATCTGCCCGGTATGACTCAAGCTCATCCACAGTGTTCTGGAGATGCTGCTTAAGCAGCATCTTAGCATGCTCAAAGTCGCCGGCATCAACAGCATCGTACACAGCCTTGTGCTCCTCAAGCGTCTTTTCGAGACGGTTCCCGACCGAGACGGACAGAAAACGCACGCGCATCTGCCGGTCATACATATCTTCTACCCACTCGCGAATAACAACGTTTCCGCTTGCGTCGACGATCAGCTTATGAAAATCCGCGTCATCCTCAAAAACGGCGTAATAATCCTTTTTATCAAGATTTTCACGCATCCGGGTCATGTTGTCCCGCATTTTTTCCATAAAGCCGTCAGGCATCTGCCTGCTCAATATGTCTATCGAGTATTCCTCAATGAGCTTTCTTGCCTGATACAGGCCGCAGATGAAATCCCAGGATATGTTCGATACTTTGAATTTTCTTCCCGTGGAATCAACGAGCAAGCCCTCTCCGCGCAGGCGGACCATTGCCTCACGTACCGGAGTCCTGCTCATATTGAATTCCTTGGCCACGTCCTGGACGATCAGGAGCTGGCCGGGCATGAGTTCAAAATTGATGATTTTCTTTTTTAAGGTCGTATATACCTCTGAAGGGAGCGATTGTGAAGCAGTATCCATAAAGCACCAATCTTCTAATTAAATTCCACGTAACTGATTTTATATAATATCACGTGTGTACGCCGCGGTCAACATTTATGAGTTGAAAAATTCATAAGTTTTTGTGTTGATTGGCATTGTTCTTTATTTCACCTGCCGCAGGAACGCGGTACATGCTCTTACTCTCTCCCCCGCGCCGCTAAGCATAGATCGCTTCTCGAGTGATGGGTATTACCTATTCGTCAGCATTTCATTCCTATCAGCCGTGGGAACCACAGCGACACATCTGGGAATACGGTGACTATCGTGAGTGCCGCCAGCAGCGCTATAAACCACGGCACCAGCGCCTTTATCATGCGTTCTATCGGCAATTCGCCTATCCTTGCCGTGACAAACAGCACCAGCCCAAACGGCGGCGAGAGCACGCCTATCATAAGGTTCAGAACAACTATTATGCCGAACTGCACCGGGTTTATATTGAACGCTGTTATGAGCGGCAGCATTATCGGCATGAGTATTGTAATAGCGGAGACCGTTTCCATGAACATGCCGACGACAAGCAGGAACAGATTTATAACCAGCAGGAGCATCCACTTGGACGACACGGAGGCCGTGACAAGCTTCAGTATCGTCTGCGGGATCAGGGCCCTTACAATGCATGTCCCGAACAGCGTTGCTGCGGCGACAAGCAGTCCGATTGCCGCCGAATCAATGACGGTTTCTACCAGCACCTTATACAGTGATTTCCATGTAAGCTCTCTGTATACGAATAAACCCAGCACCAGAGAATAGAACACGACGACCGCGGCAGACTCCGTAGGCGTGAATAGTCCGGAGTATATGCCCAGCAGAATTATGACCGGCGCCATCAGCGGCAGGAAACCCTCTTTGAGAGCAAACAAAAATTCTCTGCCGGTCGGGAACTTCTCGCGCGGGTACTTATTCTTAAACGCGTATATGAACACGACGACCATCTCGCACAAGGCGATAACGATACCCGGAATGATCCCGGCCATGAAAAGCGCACCTACCGACGCACCGGACATCGTGCCATAGACAACGAGCGGCAGGCTCGGCGGAATTATAGGGCCGACCGTGCTTGACGCCGCCGTTACCGCGCATGAAAACTCCTTGTCAAAGCCGGCGTCTGTCATTGCCTTTATTTCGATAACGCCGAGGCCGCTGGCATCGGAGACCGCCGTTCCGGACATACCGGCAAATATAACGCTCGCAAGTATATTCACATGGCCGAGGCCGCCGGGCAGCCAGCCGACCATCTTTTTCGCAAAATCAAAAAGTCTGTCGGTCGTACCGCTGGAGTTCATCAGCTTACCGGCCAGAAGGAACAAGGGCACTGCAAGGAGCGTAAACGTATTGACGCCGTTTATCATCTGCTGGATGATCGTGCCGAACTTCATCGAGCCTGACATCGCCATCATAAGCACGGAAGTCGTTCCCAGCGCGAACGCCACCGGGATACCCAAAGCAAAAAGCGCAACCAGGACTATAAGAAACATAGCCTGTGTCATTCCGTCTCCCCCTTTCCGCTGGCAATAGCCACGGCAAGACCGGCAATATTTATTGCCGCCTCAAGTATCATGAGGATAAGACTTGCAAAAACAAGGTAATAAAGATAGTTATAGTTAAACCAGATAAGAGAATTTGCATGTACTCCGACAGCCGAGGCTATGGTCAGCAATATCCCCTTTACCGCGAAGGCACAAAAGCCTATGATAAACATCTGTGCGATGATCTCTAAGATCAGTCTCGGTACGCGGCCCACCTTTGTGATCAGCATATCTACAACTATATGTTTGTTCTGGTGCAGCGCCAGAACGCTGCCGCAGAATGTGACTCCGACAAACGCAAACCGTGACATTTCCTCCGGCCACTGAAGTCCTATACCGACGATCCTCGAGACGACCTGTATTCCTATCATCAGCGCTATGGAACACAGCAGCGCGACCGAAAGTATTTCAATGGCTTTCATCAAATAAGCATTAACTTTATTGATAGCCCGCATATAAACCTCCTCCGTTTTTAAGATAGGGATGCAGTCGTGCATCCCTATCCCCGTCCCATCACGGAATTATTCTGCATAGCTCATTATTTCATCAAACGAAGTGACGGTCCATGTATCGGCAAACCACTTTTCATAGCTGTCAAATGCCTTCTCGCGGAACAGATCGCAGTCGGGATCGATAACGGTCATGCCGTTGTCGGTCAGCTCCTTGAGGAAGCTGTCGGACAGCTCTTCGCTCAGTTGAGTGCAATACTGGTTGAAGTCAACCTCTGCGTAATCATCGATGATCTTCTGAAGATCCTCGGGCAGGCTCTGATAGGCTTTGTCGCTCATGAACATACCGACCCATTCATAAACATGGTCAGTGTTGATGACATAGTCCTGGACCTCATAAAACTTATATGTGGCAAGCTGCTCGTAAGGGCCTTCCGATGCTTCGGCAACGCCGGTCTGAAGCGCATTGTAGAGCTCGCCCAGAGCCACAGTGATCGCAGTTGCGCCGAGCGTGTCAGGTCCCCATATCGATACCCAGGAGGACATTTCGGAAACACGCATCTTCAGTCCGGCAAGATCATCAGGAGTGTAGACCGGTCTGTTTGAGGACATGACGCGAGGGGCACGCCAGCCGATAGATACAGTTCTGATGTTGTCCTCAAGGAAATCCTGCTTCATGCCTTCGCCAAGCTCACTGTTCATTACGGCGCGGATATGGTCCATATTCTTGAACAGGAACGGTGCGGACAGGAAGCTGTACGCAGGCGCGTACATGTCGAGGCCAAGGCAGCCGGCGATCGTAAAATCAAGCTCATCACCGGCAACGGCGATATAGGACTCCTTCTCACTGCCAAGCGCACTGTTGGTAAAAAGGTTGATCTTAAGTCTACCGTCCGATGCGGCAAGCACATCGTCGCAGAACTTCTGTGCCGCGATGCACATGGGAGAGTTAACGTCATAAGCGGTGTTCATGCTGAACTCGTAGACGGTCGTATCGGCGCTTCCGCTCTGCTGTGCATCCGCTGCGGGCGCAGCCGTGCTGCCGTCATTCGTGCTGCTGCCGCATCCGCAAAGAGCAAAAATCATGCATGCGGCCATTATGAGTGCCAGGATTCTTTTCATTTTCTTTCTCCTTTTTCCTTTAATATATTCTGTATTTAGAAACCGTATCCTCGTTCAGCACGACGCCTATGCCGGGCAGATCAGGTACGGTAACTATACCGTCTTTCATCTTTATCGGGTAGAGTGAAAGCTCATCCCTCAGGGGATTCACGTCCAGCGTGTACTCGATATACTTATCGTTCTGCAGCGCCATTCCGAGATGGAGGTTAGCCGCGAGAGACACCATCGATGCAGAAAAATGCGGGATAACGGGCTTATTCCATGTGCCGGCCAAATTGCCCAGCTTGACGCAGTCACTTATGCCGCCGGTCCAGATAACATCCAACTGGACTATATCCACTGCGTTCTGAACAATAAACTCCTTCATCCCGAAGCGGGTGAGCTGTGTCTCATATCCGGCTATCGGAACATCGACCGCTGATGCAAGTCTTGCGCTGTCCTCTGCAAAGTCGGATGACATCGGCTCTTCAAAGAAGAATATGTCCTCCTTTTCGCAGAAACGTGCCATGCAGAGCGCGTCATTAAAGTCATAAGCATTGTTTGCATCGACCGCGAGCTTAAAATCATACCCGACCGCCGACCGCACCGCATGGATACGCTCTTTGTCCTCGGCCATCGACGCGCCGCCGATCTTCATTTTCATTATCCCGAAGCCCATATCCCGGTAGCTCATAGCTTCTTTCGCAAGATCATCAGGCGTCTTGCCGTCCATATAATAGCCCGCGCTGGCATACGGTATCAGGCTCTCATGCGCGCCGCCGAGCAGCTTGTACACCGGCATGTTTGTATACTTGCCGAGAATATCCCAAAGAGCGATGTCGATCGCGCTTATGACCGCCATGATAATACCGCGCCTGCCATAGCGGAACGTCTGCTGATACATCAGGTTCCAAAGATACTCTATTCTTGTGGGGTCTTTCCCCATAATGAGCGGGGTGATCGTCTCGTTCATTGCTTCGGCCGTAGCTCTAAGTGAACCAAGGCAGAACCCCTCCCCTATTCCGGTTATCCCCTCGTCGGTGTAAATTTTGACAAGGAACACATCCCTGGTAGGGATCCCCGCCAGTCCGTCTCTCGGCGCTCTCTCCGGCTTGTAGCACAGCATTATCGGCTCAACTTTTGTAATTACCATATCGTCCTCCAACAAACATTTCGATTTTTCTCGCAGTTTTCTGCACTGTTATCGGATGACCCTATTCTATCTTTGCACCGCATTTTTGTCAACCTTTTTGTCTCTTAAAATGTATACAATTTTGAATCGAATATTTTGGAGTATTTGCCGTATTGCTCAGCTCTCTCTGATGATGTACTATTTATTTGGCCGCTGTACCTATGTGCACAGCGGTACACTGATCAAAGACGGAGGATCCCATGCTTAAATTGGGCCTGCTCGCAGAAAATATGCGCAGCTCTGTCCTGCCGGGCACTTACGCCCGCTATGCGGACGCGCTCGGCATAGAGCTTTCTTTTGATATCTTCAATGTGGAGCGCAGCAAATTCGCCGAGGCTGTCTCCTTCCTCGGCAGCACTCTGGATGGTTTCACCGTAACTATGCCATATAAAACCGTTATCCCCACGTTTTGCGGCAGTCTTGACGGCTCCGCAGCCTCCTGCGGCGCTGTCAACACAGTCCTGTGCAGCGGCGGACGGCTCATCGGTTATAACACGGATGGCTGGGGCCTGATAAAATATCTCCGCACAATGGGGCTTGAATTGTCCGGCAAACGAATGATCATTATAGGCGCCGGAGGAGCCGCCCGCTCCATTGCCTATTACCTGTCCTTCGAGCTGCCTGAGTGTGTGTACATCGCAAATCAGCACATTGAGAGAGCCGAAGCCGCCGCTGCCCGAGCAGGCGCGCCGTTTCACGCCGTGCCGCTGGAGACAGGCATGCTTGATTCGCTTGCCCCGGAAACCGATATTTTGATAAACGCCAGCGCCCTCGGTCAGCTTGGTCACCCCGATTTTGACGATCTGTCGTTTATTGACCGGCTTCCCCGCTCGGCTGCGGTCATCGACATAAACTATTCAAATCCCTCATCGGTGCTGCTGCCGTATTGCGCAGCCAAAGGGCTGCAAACCTTCTCCGGACGTGCAATGAGCATTTTTCAGGGAATTAGGGCTATGGGCATCTGGACGGGGCACGAGCCGCGTGAGAGCACGGCACTCGATATTCTGCATGAAACCGAGAAGTCACTGCAAAGCACTCCATGATAAAGCTGCTGTCAGTTCATCTCGGAGGGCAATACTCAAGCTGCGCACAAAACATGCCGGTATGCAAAACAGCTTTGAACCCTTGCGCTGCAATGGTTCAAAGCTGTTTTTATTCTGCAGGGCGTATACCCTTTATTTTTTTAGCTCCTCGATCAGGGCTGAGACTATCTTGACAGCGTCGCCGACAACGGCGTAATCCGCGTAGCCGAAGATCGGCGCGGAGGGGTCGCGGTTTATCGCAACGATGCACTCGGCCTTTTCGACGCCTACCATGTGCTGGAGCGCGCCGGAAATGCCGCAGGCTATATAGAGCTTCGGGCGGACTATCTTGCCGGTCTGGCCTATAAGGCGCTTCTGGTCGACCCATTCCGCGTCGACCACGACGCGCGACGCGCCGACTGCCGCGCCGAGGAGTCCCGCAAGCTCGCGTATCAGGCCGAAGTTTTCGGCGCTACCCATGCCTCTGCCGCCGGCTACGATAATGTCCGCGTCTGTGATGGACAGCTCTGGGTCGCTCTCATTCAGAACGCGGCGGATAAGCTTCACGCCGTCATCCTCAAATTCCTCCGCCGTCTCGTCGATGATCTCGACCTCCGCTCCCTCCACGCTGTCCGCCTTGCGGAAAGCACCGGGGCATATCGTGCCCATCTGCGGGCGGGTGTCGGAGCAGAGTATTGTCGCCATGATCCCGCCGGGAGCCGGCATGTTCCATGAGATCAGGCCGCTGTCTGCCTCGACGCTCAGCTCCGTGCAGTTGGCGGTTATGCCTGTGCCGAGTCTCCTTGCAAGGCGCGGCGCGAGGTCCTTGCCGTTTTTCGTCGCGGAAACCATGACGGCGTCCGGTTCGTATTTCTTCACAAGCGCTGTGAGCACGTTCGTATATGCCGCTGTCCTGTATTCTGCAAAGCGCGCGTCGTCCACGCGTATTATCGCGTCCGGGGCACAGGCCGCAACGGCCTTTACCGCCTCGTCCGTGCCGTGCCCGATTACGACCGCGATCACCTGTCCGCCGGTCTTGCCGGTGACGGTGCGCGCGGCGGTGAACAGTTCAAGAGAGCTTCCCTTTACGCCCACGCCGGACAGCTCCATGACGGTGAAAATATCTCTGTTTGTTTTCTTCATATGCTTCACCTCATATCATTCTGGCACTGCGCAGCGCCGAGAGCAGATTGCCCGCAACTTCCTCGCTGCTCTCTCCGCCGATCGTGACGCAGGACTTGTTATGCTCCGGGAAATAGGAGCTGCCGACCGTCGTCTTGGAGCCCTTGACTCCGATCTCTTCTGCCTCAAGGCCGAGCGCCTGTGCGTCGAGTACGGGTATCTCCATGTGGTTTGCCTTCAGCTTCAGGCGCATGTTCGGGCGGCGCGCCTCGAACACGGTCTTGTCCACGGACGCGACCGCCGACAGCGGCAGTTCGATGTGGTCCGTGCCCTCGTCCGTTTCGCGCTGAACTATGAGCTTCCCCTCGGAAAGCTCGTAGCCGCTCACGAAGGTGACCTGCGGCAGGCCGAGGCATTCCGCAAGCTCAGGCATGACAAGCGAGGTATCGCTGTCGCTCGCCTGCTTTCCGCAGAGCACGAGGTCATACTTTGTGCCGTCGGCTTCAAGATACGCCTTCGCCGCGGCAAGCGCGTTGACCGTCGCGTAGGCGTCCGCGCCGCCGAGCGCGCGGTCGCTGAGAAGATAGACATCGTCCGCTCCCACGGCCATGCAGTAGCGCAGCACTTCCATCGACGACGGAGGTCCCATCGTGACCGCAGTCACCTTTCCCCCATCCTCGGCCTTCAGTCTCGCCGCAAGCTCCATAGCGTATTTGTCATACTCGCTTATTACTCCCGTCCCCTGAGAACGTATAAGCGTTTTGGTCACGGGATCAAGCTTGAGATCCTCTTCCTTCGGCACCTGCTTTACGCAAACAAGTATATTCACCTTCATGCTCCCTTCTTATCTATATATGTTCCTGCGATCCGTATCCGTTCACATAACGGGCGTAAACAGATCGGCGCGCTCTCTGAGCCTTGCCTTCTGCACCTTGCCGACGTCGTTCTTCGGCAGCTGCTCCATGAAAGCCCAGTATTTCGGTTTCTTGAATGACGGCATGACTTCCCGGCAGAAGCTTATGAACTCCTGCCCGCCGAGCGTGCAGCCCTTCTTCAGCACGATCGCCGCGGCGATCGCCTCGCCGTACTTTCTGTCCGGCACGCCTATCACGGCGCATTCGGATATCGCCGGGTTCTTGAGCAGATCCTGCTCGACCTCCTGCGCATAGACGTTCTCGCCGCCGGTCTTGATGATATCTCGCTTGCGGTCAAGCAGGTAATAGTAGCCCTCCTCGTCGCGGTACATGATATCCTCCATGTCGAACCAGCCGTCGGAGAAGCTGCGCGCTGTCAGCTCCGGTGCGTTCAGGTACCCGCCAAAGACCAGCGGTGAGCGCACGAACGCTTCTCCCCTGCCCGCACCCTCGACGATGTTGCCGTCCTTGTCAACGAGCTTCAGCTCCGCCACGGAATTGACCTTGCCGACGGAGGTCAAAAGCCTGCGGTCATTCTTTATATCCTCGCGCCTGAGCGTGACCGACGTGATGTTCGACGCCTCGGTCGACCCCCACGAGAGCCGCACCCCGGCGTTTGGGAACATGCTGAACAGATCCTCGAAGCACTCCTCGCTCGCCTTGCCCGCTGCGACATGCGCGAGCTTTACGCTGCTCAAGTCGTATTTTTCCGGGTACCCCGAGGCCTTGAGCCGCTGGTACGATACAGGCGGAACGAGCGCTATCTGCGTTGCGCGGTACTTCTGCACCTGCGCGCACACCTTTTCGCAGTCAAAGTGATCGAGCAGTATGAGTGTCCCGGCGCCGACGAGCATCTTTACCACGCAGCATATGCCTGTCGCGTGATACAGCGGCGCCGGTGTGAGCATAGTATCACCGGCATTCATCGGCTCCTCCCCGGCCAGTACGGACGCGTAGGCCGCCATCATCCGCTGTGTGCGCACAACGCCCTTGGCTGCGGAGGTCGTCCCGCTGGTGAAGAGTATGATGCTCTCCTCATCGCCGGTCATGCCCGCCTGCGCATCGGAGCAGTCCTCCCCGCGCAGAAGATCTTCAAAGGAATATGCGCCGTCCGGAGCGTTTTCATCTCCGCCCTGCACTATCATCCTGAAGTCCCTTCCGGAGTTCTCCGCAATATACTCCGCCTGAGGCAGGTATTCCGCCGAACAGATCAGCGTGTCCGCCCCTGTGAGAGCGACCATGCGCAGCATCTCCTCGGGCAGCAGACGCAGGTGTATCAGCGCAAGCCCCACGCCGAGCTTCTGGCAGGCATAGAACGCAAGCAGCCAATCTATGCCGCCCTTCATCAGCAGCGCCGCGCGGTCGCCTTTTTTCAGCCCCGCGCGCCGCATAGAATTTGCAAGGCGGTCGGCTTCATGATTCAATTGTCTGTATGTCATGGTGTTCTCACCGTGGATCGCAGCTATCCGATCCGGAAACTTTTCCGCATTTCCGGCAAGAAGCCCACCGAGAAATTCCATATTACCTCCTACCCTCCGCACAGAAGCAGCCGATGCCGAAAGCCTATACTCTCAGGTTCCAGAACAGCGGCATGAACGCCACTACGGCAAGCCATACGAAAAGCTCAAGGAGCAGATTATATTTGCAGTATTCTTTGAAGCGGTACCCTGCGACCATAGTGGTGCCGGTCTGCGCGTTTGCAAGCGGAGTCGCAAAGCACAGGTTTGCCCCGTAGCAGACTGCTATCGAGAAGGCTAAGCAGTTGAAGCCGTACTGCTGGCAGACAGCGAGCACTGGCGGGAGCACTATAAATACCGCCGTTGAGTTTGAAATAAAGTTACTGACGACCATTACCACCAGGACCGAGGCGGCAAGGAAAACTATCGGCTGCACATCCGGGCCGAATACCGAGGTGAAGCCGCTGGCGATCAGTTCTCCGCAGCCGCTCTCGTTGATGCCGGAGGCAATACCGAGGCAGCCCGCAAGGCGGATGAGCGTCGCCCAGTCCATATTCTTCAGCACGCTCTTCTCTGTCGTGCACCCGGTGACGACGCAGAGGATCGCGCAAATGCAGGTCGCAATAACATTGCTGACAATTTCCGTTGCGAAAAAGACGACGAGCATTACGAGAATGATATACATGTATATCTGCTTTCTCTTGTGGCCTGCGTCCTCCTCGACCTTGACCGCTCTCGACGCGACAAGCGTATCGAGCTCATCAAGATTCTCACTGCCGTCGTCCTTGCCCCATATCTTCTTTCCGAGGGGATAACCGATAAAGAGGACATACAGGAGATAAACCACGCTCAAGCACAGGCCGACGGGCATGAAATCCCACATACCTGCCGTCTGCCCGGTAGCGCCTTCAAGGATGGTCTGCATTGTGAGCTGGGGCGTCGACCCGACGAGCGTGCATACGCCGCCGAACATTGCGCCCATAGTCGTCGCAAGGCAGATGTTTTTAAGCTTTACATTGGGGTTGGTCCTGCAAACGCTGCTCATGACCGCAAGGTACATTGCGATGACAGCCATGTTTGCAAGGAACATTGACATGATGATAGACGTTCCGCCGGCGAAGAGGATGAACTTTCTCTCGCTGCCGCCGGACACGCGCATTACGACATTGCCGATCTTCTGAGCCACACCGGACTCAAACATCGCGTTGCCGATAACGAGCATCCCGAAAACGAGGATGACCGTGCTGTTGGAAAAACCGGAGAAGGCCTTTGAGAAGGAGCATATTCCGGTCATTGCGAAGAGGAGACACGCTATGATGCTGGTGACGGTTGAAGGTATCCACTCGGTTATAAAGAACACTATGCAAAAAACTAATATCAATAAGGCTATAACCTGGGAAGAGAGCAAAATACCACATCCATTCTATTTTTGATTATACACATCTCCCGCCGATTTCAACGGTGACATATATTCCCTCGACAGGGCCGGGCACGATCCCCTGGAGACCATGTCCCGCCAGGAGTGGAACCTTCGGTTTTACGTAAAAAACGACAACTCATCCGAGATTATTCCACAGTTTCCGGAAAAGCGCAAGGCTTTTCCGGAAACACCGGGAACGGCTCGGACAGATCACGTTCTTTGCCGTATCAAAAAATAAGTTTAAGCTTAGAACACGAGGCAACCAACGCTGTAGCCAACAAAGACGAGGCAGATGTATGCCGCGATCATCGGCAGCCACATCCACTTGGTCATGAAGCTGCCCTCGACGTCGCCGGTACCGACGACCATAGAGGTAGTGGTGGTGCAGCCGGGAGTCCACATTGCATAGTGAGCGGCGCAGATCATTGCAACGCCGAGAGCCGGGCCGTTCACGCCGGGCATGAGGACTATCAGGGGAGCGGCGACCTTGAAGAGGACCATCGCGATGGAGTTGGAAACGAAGTTCGTGAGCAGCAGCACAGCGCCGATGCAGACCATGACGAACACGAAGGAGGGCAGAGCCTGGACCATAGGTCCGAACACCTGCTGGATCCACAGGACGATGCCGAGCTCTTCCATGTTGACGACGGTGCCGAGCAGACGGACAGTACCGATCATCATGCAGCTCTGCCATGCGATGGACTTGGTTGCCTTGTTGAAGTTCATGAGCGGCTCGCCGTCGATAGGAACGACGCAGAACACGCAGACGCAGAGCAGTACGGGGATAGCGGAGCCGAGGCTGGAGATGAAGTCACGCATGCTTGCGAAGAACGGGATACCGGTGAGGCCCTTGAGCAGATCCTTGCCGACCCAGAAGAAGATAACAACGAGGAACATGATGCCCGCGAACTTTTCCTTCTTGCTCATGGGAGGGATGGTGGCGCGCAGAGCGTCGATGTCGAGGTTAACGAGCTTGGAAGCGTCGATCTTGTAGATCTTGGCCATGATGAGCACGACCAGCAGGATCCAGACGATGCCGATGGACATACCGATGGCAGCGGACTGTGCAATGCTGATCTCAAAGCCGAAGGCTTCGCCGACCCAGCCCATACCGGTGATGAAGTTGCCGTGGCCGATAGCGGTCATACCGTTGCCGGCGATGGTGATAGCTGCGATGCAGCAGAACAGGAACTGGGAGAACTTATCCTTGCGGTCATATCCGCAGGTGTCGAGGATCTCCTTTGCCAGTGCGAGGAACATGACGCAGGTCGCGGAGGAGGTCATGCCGAGACCGAGGACGAACATCGCCGCGAAGAACATCAGCACGATGATGTACGGTCTGCCCTTAACGAACTTACGGGTGATGAACCATACCGCGATGCGGCGGGAGATGCCGGTCTCGCTCAGGACGTGGTTGACGAGCATGCAGGCCATCAGGAAGGCGAACATCCAGTCACCGAAGGAGCCCTTGATAGCGGCCGTTGCGCTCATCGCGCCGGATATCGCGACCATGCTGACGACCAGAATGCTCGTCCAGCCGGTCTCGACCGTGATCCACAGATAGGTTGCCATGATGAATACGCCGACGATCTCCATGCCGGTGTCGGTCATGGGTTCGGGTGCGGGGATGAGCCACTTAAAGATGGCCCAGATCACAAGAGCGATGATGGTGTGCATCAGCTTCTTGTTCGGGGTTTTTGCCTTTGCCATTTTTTTCTTCCTTTCTTCTTCTGTCTTTTCTCGTTATATTTCCGACTAAGTCAGGCTTTATAATTCCGACGCGGCTCCCGCGCCGGAATTATATACATGTTGTTGGCCGCCGTGTGCTTACGCCTTCTTCGGCAGCATCTCCTTGGTGATGTCCTTGCTGATGACCATCTTCTGTATCTCGTTTGTGCCCTCAAAGATCTGGTATATCTTCGCGTCTCTGAAGCGCTTCTCAACGGGATACTCCTTGCTGTAGCCGTAGCCGCCGAGGATCTGGACAGCTTCGGAGCAGACCTTCATACCGGCGTCGGAGGCAAACACCTTCGCTGCGGAGAAGAGCTTTGCATCAACGATGCCTGCATCGGCGGTCTTGCTCGCCTGCCAGCACATGAGACGGCCCGCTTCGAGCAGGGTGTACATCTCGGCAAGCTTGAAGCCTATGCCCTGGTGCTTGCAGATGGGCTTGCCGAAGGACATTCTCTTCGTGGAGTAGTCCGCTGCGATCTCAAAGGCGTACTGCGCGTTGCCTATTGCGCCGGCGCCTGCGGTCGGGCGGGTGCGGTTGAGGCACTGGGACATTATCATCATGCCCTCGCCTTCCTTGCCGATGAGCATATCCTTGGGCACGCGGACGTTGTCGAAGATGAGGTCGACGGTGTCGGAGGTGCGGTAGCCCATCTTGTCCTCCTTCTTGCCTATGCTCAGACCCGGGGTCTTTGCATCGACATAGAACGCTGACACTCCCTTGCCGCGAAGCTCGCGGTCAAAGGTTGCGAATACAAGGAACATGTCGGCATGCTCGCCGCCGGAGATGAAGGTCTTGGAGCCGTTGATGACATAAGCGTCGCCGTCGTCGACATAGGTCGTGCGCATACCGGCGGAGTCGGAACCGGACTCGGCCTCGGTCAGTGCGAAAGCCATCGCGCCTCCGTTGCATAGAAGCTCGGTCACGGTCTTGATCTGGTACTCGGTGCCGAAGAGACGTGCGGGCAGGGAGCCCATGAAGCTTCCGGCCACCGCGCCTGCAAAACCGGCGTCGCCGCGGGCAAGCTCTTCCTTGCATATCGAGTAGGTAAAGATATCGAGTCCCATGCCGCCGTACTTTTCGGGCAGTATCATCGTGGTCAGCCCCATCTCATAGGCCTTCTTATAGAGCTCCTCGGGGAAAATGCCTTCGATCTCAAGCTCCTTGCAGGTGGGGATTATTTCCTCATCCGCAAAGCTGTGTACCATCTGCCGCAGATCCTGCTGATCCGGAGTCAGAAGGTCAAAGCTGGTTGTAGACATATCTGTTTTCTCC
>CAKTIH010000013.1 GCA_934565615.1 uncultured Oscillospiraceae bacterium
GCCAAGACCTCGGCAATGGCATTGCTCTCGGCAGTATGCGTGATGCCGATGGTCAGATGCGTGATTTGGCTCTTGTCATCCCGCATGCTCTGGTAGAGATTGTTATAAAGCCCGACTATCTTTTTGGCGAATTTCACGGCCTCCTCGCACTGCCGGGTGACCAGAAGCTCGCCGTTTGCGTGCTCAAAGAGCTTCACTCCCAGCTCACTCTCGAGCGCCTTGATATGCTGGCTGACAGCCGGCTGCGTTATAGACAGCTGCTGCGCCGCGCGGGTATAGTTCCGGCACTCGTATACCTTCAGAAGAGTGTACAGTTTGTTGTCTATCATCGCACACCGCCATAAGAAAAATTTATTATTCCAATCAAAAACATAATTTGACTTTATTGGCTTCTCGAATACAATGGTAGCATCAGACAGCAAAAAAGTCAAGGAAGGGCGGTGCGGCAATGTATAAGCAGTATGACGGCGATATCTACAACGCGCCTGCGATGCAGGCCGCCCTCGGCATATACAGCCGGCACGGATGCGCGGAAAGTCCGCCTGAGGTACCTGCCGGCGGCTGCGATCGGTCAGATCGCAGCCGCCGTATTTCATTACAACAGCTTTCGGAGGGAGACGATACGGAATGACGCTGTGCGAATATTTCAACAGTCAGTTTTCAATAATGCAGAATCTGGACTTTCTGGTCAGGATACTGGCGGCATGCTTCTGCGGGGCGTGCATAGGCTTTGAGCGCACAAAGCGCTTCAAGGAGGCCGGGATACGTACGCACATCATAGTGTGCTGCGCGGCGGCGCTGATAATGATAGTGTCCAAATATGGCTTTGCCGACCTTACATACCCGGACGGCAGCGTTTTTAACGGCACGCGCGGAGCAGACCCTGCGCGTATAGCGGCGCAGGTGGTGAGCGGCATAAGCTTTCTCGGCGCGGGCGTGATATTCAAAAACGGCAGCACCGTAAAGGGACTCACGACTGCGGCCGGGATATGGGCAACAGCCGGGATAGGCCTTGCCCTCGGCGCGGGAATGTATTTCATCGGCATCGCGGTGACTGTGCTGGTGGCGGTGTTCCAGATAACGATGCACCGCTTCACAGTCGGCGCGGATTCGTTCACGATAAACCGTCTGCGCTTCACCGCCGAGTACACGGACGGCCTCAAGCAGGAGCTTGAAGAGCAGCTGCGGCAGTGGGACGCACACATCATACGCAGTGAGCTCAGCCGTGACGGCGAGGGACGGCTGTGCTGCGATCTGTCGCTGAAAATGCAGAGGGAGATCTCTCTTGAGGACATAAACGGATTCATGGAGCGGTGCGAGCACATCGTCTCCGCCGAGGGCGCGCCGGTGATATGAGCGCCGGGAGAAAACGAACGGGAGGGAGGGCTCCGCTTTGAATTTACCGACAGGCTTTGACCAGCGCTTTGATTCGCTGCGGCTCGTCCGTGAACTCAAAAGCTATTCCGCCGCGGCGAGGGAGCTGGACCTCAGTCCCTCTGCCGTCGCGCAGCAGATACACGCGCTTGAAAGGGAACTTGACGCGCTCCTGTTCGTAAAGGACGGGAACCGGCTGCTGCCGACCGAGGTGTGCGAGATAGCAGCCGATTACGCGGCGCAGGCGGCGTCACTGCGGCGTCGCATGGAGCTTGAGATAGACGCGTCTCGCCGCGAGGTGAGCAGCCTTGTCGTGGGTGTATCGCCGAGCCTTGAGGACAGCGCGGTATCGGAAATGCTGGCGCGGTACATGCAGCTGCATCCGAGGGCGCAGCTGCGGATAATCTCCGAGAACAGCAGGACACTCATCGCGCTGCTGCGCGGGCGGATGCTCGACCTTGCGATAGTTGATTCCCCGTTTCCGGGCAATGAATTTAACTCCCTGCTGCTCGACACTGACTATCTCACCGCCGCCGTCCCGAACGACAGTCCGCTTGCCGACGCGGGGCACATATCCCTCGCGCAGCTGAAAAAGGAAAAGCTGATACTGCGCCCGGCGGGTTCCGGGACGCGGACGCTGTTCGAGGCGAGCCTAAAAAAGTGCGGGATGAGCCTTGAGCAGTTCAACGTGATGATGGAGGCCGACAGCGTCTCTACGATCAAAAGGCTTGTGGAGAGCAGCTACGGAGTTTCGGTGCTCTCGGCGCGCTCGTGTATGGGAGCGGTCGAGGAGGGGCGCTTTCGCGTGCTGCCCATTTCCGATCTGAGCATGGTGCGGCGGATACATATATGCTACAGGAAGGACTTCGGCCATCCGGGCTTTCTTGGCGAGCTGCGGAAGCTGTACGCGGGGACGATGAAATCCGACCTGCGGTCGGAATAAATCTGCTTCGGCGGATTCGTAGAACAGTTAATGGAGCGTATCGCTGCCGATACGCTCCATTTCTCATGCCAACATGCTATGTAACCGGTTACAGGCCCTTGGCTCTCCCATAGGGAGAGGCAAGGGGTACCCGCACGGTATACCAAATCGATTGATTTTTATCTTATCACAAATTTAATGATACGAGACCGTCATTGCTGAGATTCTTCCTCAACTAAGCTTTCCAGAAGATGATAATCGATCTTTCCAGTCGCTGTGTGCGGGATATGGTCGACGATGCGGATATCTTCAGGTATCATATATTCGGGGAGATGATCTTTGCAGTACTGCAGGATCTGGTAGACGGTACATTCCTGCGCCGCTGCAAACGCAACGGGAACATGGAAAATACCATCTGCACTTTTTACAACGACTGCACATTCCAAAACATGCGGACACTCTCGAATGACCCGCTCGACACGGTCGGGAAAGAGCTTATAGATGCTATTGTTGCGTCCTTTGGCAAGGTATATCCGCTTGATACGCCCGCGCAGGAATAAGAAACCGTCTCGATCAAGCTCGCCAAGATCGCCGGTTCTCAGCCAGCTGGTTCCGGACTTATCTGCAACAAGCACATTGCCGTCCTCGTCGGTATCGCGGTAATATCCAAGCATCAGGCTCGGCGAAGTCATCCATATCTCTCCAGTCTTTCCGCATGGCAATTCATCCCAGCTGTCAGGATCGACGATTTTCACATTTGCCAATGGAAGCGGAATGCCGACACTGCCCTCTTTCCAAACCGCGCTGCCGGTTGTAACGACCGTTCCGCCAAACTCCGTCATGCCGTATCCGGGAGCAAGGTGTGAGATAGGCGCTCCGTTGTCTTTGAAAAACGATACATACCGTTCTGCATCCTCGGATGAGATCGCTTCACCGCCGTAGCCTATCGTCCGGACAAAGGACAGGCTCTGCCGCTTATGCATTTGCACGATGCTGCGGATGTGAGCGGGGCCGCCGAGAAAATGAACCGGTTTATAGAGAAAAAAAGTTTTTCCGTTTGTTTCGGGATCAGGAGATGGGCTTAGACAAACCTGCATCCCAAGGCATAGCGGCGTATGAATGGCGAGACAGATACCAAAAGCTACGAAGGGCGGAGCAATATTCAGAATGGAATCACCCGGCTCCAGCTCAAGCAGCGAGTTTTTATATTCCACGGCAACAGCATTTACATTTTTGTTGCTGAGCAGGACTCCCTTCGGAACACCTGTAGTTCCGCTGGTGTGAACGATCAGAGCGGGGGCGTCCGCTTTACCGGGCGGTATGGGATCATGCAGATCGACCAATATGTCGTCAAAATTCAGAATATTATCTGCTCTGATACTGCGCCTCGGTGCCGTGAAAAACAGCCGTTTCAATGGCGGCAGAGAACGAGCCGCAGGTATCGTGATCACCTGCACAGAAGTTCCGAAATTACACAGTTCAAGTGTATCCTGAACCAGAGGGAGAAATGTATCCGCCGTCAAAATGAACCGGGCTTGGGTGCGCTGTAAGTTCTCCAGCGCTTCCCTTGGTGACTGGTCTGCATATTGTAGATCAACAATCGCTCCAAGCCGGTTTAGCGCATAAATAGAGACGATGCATTCCGGAGTATTCAAGGCAAATGCCATAACGACAGTTCCGCTGTGGATCCCGATTTTGCAGAAAGCCGCAGCAGCACGGCTAATCTCACAAATCAGTTCACGATAAGAAAACGTTCGTCCGAAGTAATTCAGCGCGGTTTTCTCCAGCCGGTCGGCGTTGCATGCGGCCATATAGTCATACATCGACCCGCCCGGCAGTGGGGCGCGGAGGGCGGCCTCGGAATAATACTGCTGCCACGGTTTGTCGATGGACGGATAGCCCGTCAAGTCTCTCTCGTTCATTCTCTCTGACTCCATTACTATTTAATAAAGCACCGGCACGGGTAAGCACCACCGCCGGTGCCGTTTTTGCGGATTAACCCTTTTGAGATAATTATAATTCAAAAGGGTTAATCATTTCAAGTGCTTTTGTTTATGCTCTTTTTAAAGGGGGCATAAGCGGTATGAATATCGGAGAGGCCGTCAGGGAACGGATCATCGAACTATGCAGAGAACGGGACATTTCCATCAACAAGCTATGCAGCATGAGCGGCGTCACGCAATCGACCGTCAACAACATTGTAAGCGGGCGCAACAACAGCGCGACAATCTCTACCATTAAAAAGCTGTGCGACGGACTTGGGATAACGATACAGGATTTCTTCAACGCGAGCCTGTTCATGGACTTGGATCAGGAAGTGGAATAAATATAAAGAAAAAAGTGACTGCATGATATACAGTCACTTTTTTCAGACGGTCAAAAGGCCTCGCAGAGTTTTTCGCCGCGCACGGCGAAAAATAAATCAAATCCATTTTCTCCGGCGGCGTGTACGTCGGAGAAAATACTTCTCGCGAAGTGAGTGTCGAATTGTCCGCTGAAAGCGGACAACCGAGGCACAGAACGGAGTGCAATCCCCTTTGTCAAAGAAGCTCGAAGAGCTTCTTTGACAAGCTAAATCATGCCATTGAGACATAGCCGCTGCCGTCGGAATAGATGACGGGAGCCATGCCGGTGACGAGGAGGATCATATCATCCTCATTCGTCTCGCTGCCGGTGCGGCTGTACTGCGTCCTGAACTCCACGCCGCGGCTGAGATAACCGTTCACCGCCCATGTGGGCATGGTGTTGCGGATGTAGCTATCAAGGCCAGTTTGAAACTCCGCGCTGTCGGGGACGCTGCCGAGACGCACGCCGCCGACGTACACGGCACTGTTGACGGTAACGCCGGGCGTCGAGCGCAGGAGCGTGTCGGCAAGCTCCGCGCGGCTGCCGTCGGGACGCGACAGGCTCAGCATATAATGCCGCCGCGTCTCCGGCATATCGGCAGAGCCGGGCAGTATCTCTTCCGCGGCGCGCTCCGCCGCCGTCACGGCAATATCCGCCGAGACCGGGGAGAAGCTGCCGGGCACGGCCTCGCCGTCCACAGTCAGGCGGCAGCAGACACGCAGATTCGAGAACGCCATGAACGTCAGCGCAAGCACGAGAAGCACAAGTTTTTTATACACGAAACCACCTCCGAAGTTAACATAACTCTTTATTTAGCTCCGGTCAAGGGCTTCGACAAAAGCAGTGCGGATCACTGCAAAGCTTCTGTTTTTATCGCGGCGGTCACGGCTTCGGCCTGAATGACGGACACCTCAAAGGCCGTACGCTCAATGGGGCCGTCCTCGGTCATTTTTATGTATCGTCGGCTCTGTATCCGCCCTTCGAGCTTCACCTGTGTGCCGACTGTCCACAATGCCGCCTCCTGCGCCTTGAGTCCCCAGCAGATGCAGGGCAGGTAATCCGAGCGCCCGTAGCGGCGGTTCACGGCGAGCATCAGATCGCAGATATCGCGCCCCATCGGGGTTATGCGCAGGTTCGGCTCCTTGCACAGCACTCCGGTCAGGTGCACGGTGTTTTCGTCCGGCGCGTCGCACAGCTCTATTTCCTTCGCGAGCACGGTTATGACGAGCTTTGCCCCCTCGCCGCGGCGGTTATTGAAGGTGCGCAGCTGGCCGGTGACGGCGATATGCTCCGCCTCGCACAGCTCCGTCTGTTCGAGCAGCTCGCGGTTGACGACGATATTGACGGTGTCGGTATTGCCGGAGAGCCGGCGCACCTCAAGAGGGAAGGAATAAAATACCTGTCCGCGCCCGGTGTGGGAATAGGCCGGGGCACCGGCAAGCGTGCCGCAGAGTCGGGTGTAATTGTTTTCGTATATCATGTCCATGGTCGGAGCCGTCCTTTTCTTTGAGATAGTCAATCATATTCCGGACGCGCACTTGATTATGTCCCGCGAAACGTATATAATGTTAGTACTATATATGAAAAGGAGCCATATTATGGACATCAAGGATATACTGGAAAAATGCGACCATACCCTCCTGCGCGTCGACTGCACGAGCGAGGAGATCAGAAAGCTCTGCGACCAGGCGATAAAGTATAACTGCGCGAGCGTGTGCATCCCGCCCTGCCACGTCGCGGGCGCGAAGCGCTATGCCGGCGATAAGCTGAAGATATGCACGGTCATCGGCTTCCCGAACGGCTACATGACAAGTGCCGTCAAGGCCTTTGAAGCCGCCGACGCGATAAAGAACGGGGCGGATGAGATAGACATGGTGATAAACCTCTCTATGGTCAAGGACGGCTGCTGGGTCGATGTGGCAAACGATATACGCGCCGTGCGCGAGGCGACCCGCGGGAAGATCCTCAAGGTCATAATCGAGTGCTGCCTGCTGACGGATGAGGAGAAGATTCACATGTGCCGCATAGTTACCGACTGCGGCGCGGACTTCATCAAGACCTCCACCGGTTTCTCCAAGGGCGGCGCAACGCGCGAGGACGTGAAGCTCATGCGCGCCAACTGCCCGGCCTCCGTCAAGGTCAAGGCAGCCGGCGGCATCTCCTCCCTCAAGGATGCGGAGGACTTCATCGAGCTCGGCGCGGAGCGCCTTGGGACGAGCCGCATAGTAAAGCTTGCGATGGAGCTTGAGAACGAAGTCGGCGCACCGAACGAGAATTACTGAGACAGCATTTTCCTGATGCCGCTGCACAGCCAGAGTCCGGGTACGGACAGCAGCAGCCACAGCAGCGCAAAGCGCGGGCATATCTGGCCGAGGAGGTTCAGCCCCTCGGCGGAGTAATCCCACACGTTCCAGCCGAGGCGCAGGTTCACAAGGCAGCCGGTATAGAACTCCGCCGTGCATATCGCGACGGAGCTCAAAACGCACTTTTTCATAAGGCACAGCGGCAGGCCGGAGATCAGGTACATCATGAGAAAGCACAGCCCGCCGCAGAGCACCATGCTCCAATGCGTCCAGCCGCGCCAGAGTATCTCTATAAGGCCGTAGAGCAGACCGCCCGCGGCATAGATGAGCACGTATTGCATAAGCACGCCTCCATTTCCGCTTATAGTTTCTCCGGATCATCCCGATTTAGTATTGTCCCGATGGAGTTTTTATGAATAACACGAAGTCGATCGCGCTGATAAATAAATACCGCGGACAGATAATGGGCGCTGCTGCGCTGTGGGTCGTCATTTACCATACGTGGTACCGCCAGTTCTCGCCCGAGACAGTTCCAAAGATCCTGTATTATATAGAGCTTGCGATCTACAAGCTGGGTTATTTCGGAGTCAGTATATTCTTCCTGCTGTCCGGTATCGGATTGAGCTACGCCATAGGCAAGTATAGCCTGAAGGAGTTCTGGCTGCGCAGGTTCCGGAGGCTCGCCTATCCCGTGCTGATAGCCGCGGCGGTTCGGGCACTCATGGAGGGCTGGAGCTTTCCGCACTATCTGTTCGCTGTGACAGGCATAGGCTTCTTTATAGAGAAGAGCTACTTTCTGTGGTTCATTTCGGCGATAAGCGCGGCGTATCTGGTCTTTCCGCTCTACTGGCGATTCTTCTCCCGCAGCCGAAGCAAGCTGCGCTTTACTGTGCTGTTCATCGCCGCACTGTATCTCGGCTCGATACTTGTGCCAAAGGCGGATAACGCTATAGCGAGTTCATTATATAAATTGATTTCCAACAGCTGTGCTCCACCGTTCGTGCTCGGCGTTTTCTTCGGCTGGGCACAGCAGAACGGCGGGCTGAAGCTGAGCCGCCGCGTGTTCAATACCGCCGCGTTTATTTCTGCCGCCGCGAGTGTGGTGCTCGGCTGGCTATATAAGATCCACAGCATATACATCTTTGGCTTTTTTCCCGAGCTTCTTGCCGCCTTTGGCTTCACGGCGCTCCTTGCGGAGCTGTTCGGCCTGTTTGACAGGGCTGGGGGGGCGTCACGTGCGGTAAACAAGTTCTTTGGATTTTACGGAAAGCTGAGCCTTGAGGTGTACTGTACGCATGAATTTATTGTTGCTCCGGTTCTGGTGCCCGCGCTGTGGAGCGTCGGCATCGTCGGCCTTGCGGTGAACCTGATCGAGATCGCATCATTTGCGCTTGCAGGATGGCTCCTGCATATTATCTCCGACAGAGCTTTGCGCCTGACCGACAGGCTGATCTCCTCCGCCGCGTCCGACCGCGCCTGAGCGGCTCAGGAACGGACGTATGAGCAGTCGGCCAAACACTGTTCCGATGGAGTTCTTATGAATAACACGAAATCGATCGCGCTGATAAATAAATATCGCGGGCAGATAATGGGCTTTTCCGCAATATGTATCGTCTTTTTCCACCTCTGGGAGCGCCAGCTCAGTCCCGACTCTCCGCTCAGGCTCCTGTATTGGCTGGAGCTCGGCATCAGCGGAATGGGCTATTTCGGAGTGGATATCTTCTTCCTGCTGTCAGGCATCGGGCTGAGCTACGCCATTGGCAAGTACAGTCTGAAGGAGTTCTGGCTGCGCAGGTTCAGAAGGCTCGCTGTGCCCGTACTGGTCGTCTCGCTGATACAGTGGGCCAAGGAGGGCTGGACGGTGCTGTACTATCTGTTCGGCCTGTCGGGCATCGGCTTCTTCATAAAGCGGCACTACTTCCTGTGGTTCATCTCGGCCATCACCGCAACATATCTGCTTTTTCCGCTCTACTGGCGCTTCTTCTCCCGCAGCCGATCTAAGCCGCACTTTACGGCGCTGTTCGCCGCGGTGTGGTACCTGTGCTCGATACCGCTGGCCGGAGTGCTCAAGCCCATCGTCTTTCTGTTCATAAACCGGGTGCCGTCCTTTGTGCTCGGCGTTCTTCTCGGCTGGCAGCAGCAGAACGGCGGGATTAAGCTGAGCCGCCGCGCGGCCAATATCGCTGCGGCCGTTTCCGCCGCCGCGGGGCTTATACTCGGCGCGCTGTGTACCTTCGGCGAGACCGTGTTTTTCCGTCCGCCTTACAACAGCGCCTTTCCCGGCCTGCTTATCGCCTTCGGCTTCACCGTTCTGCTCTCGGAGCTGGGAGGCCTGCTTGAGCGCGGCGGCGGAGCGGCGCGCGGCGTCAACGGATTCTTCGGCTTTTACGGGCGCATCAGCCTTGAGATATACTGCGTTCAGGAATTTTTAGGCCCGATCGTGGCGGACGCGGCGCGCACTCTCGGCTGCGGGAGCATGGCGGTGAACCTGATCCAGCTCGCCGCAGTCACATTATCCGCATGGCTGCTGCATATACTGACTGACAGAGTCCTTGCCCTGACGGGCAAGCTGAGGTCGCGCGCAAAACGCGCCGGATAACGCAAAAAAGCCTTGACAATACGGGCAAAAGCTGTTATATTATCTAAGCTAAAACAAAGTAGGCGCGGTGTCCGCCGTCCTCACCTGGCAGCAAAAGGCTCGTCGAGGTCAATAAAAGCACGGCTCTTCGGAGCCATGAATGTGTTTTTACGCGCGGATGCCGATGCTCCGCGCTTTTTATTTTTCCGGAGGTGTTAACAATCGCAAACGCTGCTCATCAGATCAACGAAGAGATACTTGACAAGGAAGTGCGCCTGATAGGTGCCCAGGGCGAACAGCTCGGTATCATGTCCGCAGAGGAAGCTCTGAAGGTCGCCGCCGAGCATGACCTCGATCTGGTCAAGATCGCTCCGGGCTCCAATCCCCCCGTCTGCAAGGTTATGGACTACGGCAAGTTCCGCTTCGAGCAGACCAAGAAGGAGAAGGAAGCCAAGAAGAACCAGCGCGTTATCGAGGTCAAGGAGATACGCATGTCCCCCGGCATCGACACGAACGACTTCAACACCAAGCTGAAAAACGGCCAGAAGTTCCTCAACGAGGGCAACCGCCTCAAGGTCTCCGTGCGCTTCAGAGGCAGAGAGATGGCGCACACCGAGATAGGCGAGACGCTGCTGAAGGACTTCGCGGCTAAGTGCGCGGAGATAGCAAACCTCGACAAGGCGCCCAAGCTTGAGGGCAGGAGCATGTCAATGTTCCTCTCCCCGAAGCCGCAGACCCCGCCGAAAAAGCCGGCAAAGCCCAAGCAGCCCAAGGCAGAGACCGCCGACGCTCCCGCAGCGGAGGAATAATTCATCAGTATACAGAGGGAAGCTCCCTGTATTTTAACCCAGTTACGGAAGGAGAAAATATCATGCCCAAACTTAAGACCCATAGCGGTGCAAAGAAGAGATTCAATCTCACCAAGAGCGGCAAGGTCAAGCGCGCTCACGCATTCAAGAGCCATATCCTCACCAAGAAGGACACCAAGCGCTGCCGTCGTCTGCGTTCCGAGGCTTATGCCGACGCGACCAACGAAGCAACCATCAAGAAAATGATCCCTTACAAATAAGGGCAGACGCTATATAGGAGGATAATCAAATGGCAAGAGTTAAAGGCGCAATGATGACCCGCAAGCACAGAAGTAAGATTCTTGGTCTTGCTAAGGGTTACTGGGGCAACAAGTCCCGTCACTATAAGATGGCTAATGAGCAGCTGATGAAGTCCGGCCGCTATGCTTACGTTGGCCGTAAGCAGAAGAAGAGAGACTTCCGCAAGCTGTGGATCACCCGTATCAGCGCAGGCTGCAAGATGAACGGCATGAACTACTCCACCTTCATGCACGGCCTGAAGCTCGCCGGTATCGATATGAACCGCAAGATGCTCTCCGAGACCGCTATCCACGATCCCGCCGCTTTCACCGCTCTCTGCGACCTCGCAAAGAACGCAAAGTAATTGAGCGAAACGACATATATGCAAAACACCCCCGAACGGTCGTTCGGGGGTGTTTAGCGTATCAAGGCAAAATTTTCAGATATTCAGCGCAGACCCTTGAAAAAATCGCGCAGGAGCGCCGCGCTCTCATCGGCAAGGACGCCGGCATAGACATTCGGATGGTGCCCGTAGTTTTCAAAGAACAGGTCTATGACGCTGCCGCAGGAGCCTGTGACGGCGTCGCGCGCGCCGAACACAAGGCAGGGGAGGCGGGAGTTTATTATCGCGCCGGTACACATCGGGCAGGGCTCGAGCGTCACATACATCGTGCAGCCCTCGAGCCGCCAGCTGCCGAGCGCGGCCCCGGCCTCACGGATGGCCTCGACCTCGGCGTGGGCGGTCGCGTCGCCAAGCTCCTCGCGGCGGTTGCGCCCGCGGCCGATGACGCGGTCGGCAGCGTCCACGATCACGCAGCCGACAGGCACCTCGCCGTGCTCCGCCGCCTCGCGCGCAAGGTCAAGGGCGAGGGACATGTATTCTTCGTTTGTCATGAGGGGCCTCCGGAATAAAAAAGGCGCACCGCACAGCGGTGCGCCTTGCGTTATGTTACAGCGCTCCCGTTCCCTCGTAACTCGATTTGAAGCCCAACGAAGTGGGTTCAAATCGAAAAGGAAGAATGAAGGAGCGGATATGGAGCTTTGCCCAGTAGGGCGAAGCGTAATGCAGCGAGTTTGTTCTGACGCTCAGACGAGAGCCGCCGTAATTATGCTCATCAGGTAGACCTCTTCGGCGTTGCAGCCGCGGCTGAGATCGTTGATGGGCGCGTTCAGACCCTGAAGGATCGGGCCGTAGGCCGCAAAGCCGCCGAGACGCTGGGCGATCTTATAGCCGATGTTGCCGGACTGGATCTCCGGGAAGATGAAGGTGTTGGCATAGCCCGCGACCTTGCTGCCGGGGAACTTGAGCTGGCCGACCGTGGGGGAGACGGCAGCGTCAAACTGCATCTCGCCGTCAACTGCGAGCTCAGGAGCCTTTTCCTTGACTATCGCGGTGGCATTGCGAACGAGGTCGACGGAAGCGCCCTTGCCGGAGCCCTTGGTGGAGTAGGACAGCATGGCGACCTTCGGGTCCATGCCAAAGACCTTTGCGGTCTTTGCCGTCTCGATGGCGACCTCGGCGAGCTGATCGGCAGCGGAGAGAACGACGTTGCCTTCCTTGTCGAGCCTGTCCTCATAGGAGATGTTTATGGCGCAGTCGCCCATGCAGAGCATCTCATCGCCGCGGGTCAGGATGAAGCAGGAGCTGACGAGGTTTGCGCCCTTCTTGGTCTTGACGAGCTGGAGCGCGGGACGGACGGTGTCAGCGGTGGAGTAGGTAGCGCCGCCGAGCAGAGCATCGGCCTTGCCCATCTTGACGAGCATGGTGCCGAAGTAGTTGCCCTTGGAGAGCGCGGCGCGCGCGTCCTCGGCGGTGGCCTTGCCGCGGCGCAGCTCGACCATCTTGTCGACCATCGCGTCCATTTCGGGATAGGTCATGGGGTCGATTATCTCAAGACCCTCGATATCGAAGCCGCCCTTTGCAGCCGCAGCCTTGACCTCATCGACATTGCCGACGAGAATGGGCGTCAGGAAACCGTCCTTCTTGAGCCTTGCCGCGGACTCAAGAATACGCGCATCGCTGCCCTCGGTATAGACGATCTTGCGGGGATTGGCTTTAAGTATCTCTATCAGATTTTCAAACATGGTTAGTTCCTCCGGAATGTTTATTTTTGCACATGCACACTGTACCACTACTCGCCGCCGTTTTCAAGATTTTTGCCGCAATTTCTATTTACAAAGACAAATTTTCTCGGTATAATAATACAATCTGTTATCAAATTTTAAGGTGAAACAATGCAGAGAAGCTTTCCTGAGACGCTCTCGGCGCTGCGCCGGGACAAGAACATAAGCCAGCGCAAGGCGGCAGCCGACCTCAACATCAGTCAGGCGCTGCTGAGCCATTACGAAAACGGCGCGCGCGAGCCGGGGCTCGGCTTCGTGTGCCGCGCATGCGACTATTACGGGGTCAGCGCCGACTATCTGCTGTGCAGGACGGACAGGCCGAACATCGCCTTCAGCACCGCGCAGGCGGCGCGTGCCTTTATTGACCAGATGCAGAGCGTGATAGACCGCGCGAACCAGACCCTTGCAGAATTTTCCGAGGAGGAACGGCCTGAATGATAAAGCAGGAGAATATACGCAACTTTTCCATAATCGCACACATCGACCACGGCAAGTCTACGCTGTCCGACCGCCTCATCGAAAAATGCGGCGCGGTGGAGCAGCGCGAGATGGAGGATCAGATCCTCGACAACATGGATCTTGAGCGCGAGCGCGGCATCACCATCAAGGCGCGCGCCGTCGGCCTCAACTACAGGGCTGCCGACGGGGAGAGCTACACCCTCAACCTCATAGACACTCCGGGTCATGTCGACTTCAACTACGAGGTCAGCCGCTCGCTCGCCGCGTGCGAGGGCGCGGTGCTGGTCGTGGACGCATCGCAGGGCGTCGAGGCGCAGACGCTCTCGAACACCTACCTCGCGCTTGACAATAACCTTGAGATACTCCCGGTCATCAACAAGATAGACCTGCCCGCCGCCGACCCGCACAGGGTCAAGGAGGAGATAGAGGAGATCATCGGCATCCCCGCGATGGACGCGCCGGAGATAAGCGCGAAGGCGAACATCAACATTGACGCCGTGCTCGAGGACGTTGTAAACGGCATCCCCGCGCCGAAGGGCGACCCCAGCGCGCCGCTCAAGGCACTGATATTCGACAGCCAGTATGATAACTACCGCGGCGTCATCGTCTTTATCCGTGTGTTCGACGGGACGATACGCAAGGATTCCGAGATACTTCTCATGTCCACCGGTGCAAAGTACAAGGTGCTCGAAGTCGGCCACCTGCGCCCGATAGGTCTCGATCCCTGCGCGGAGCTTGCAGCGGGCGACGTCGGCTACTTCACGGCGAGCATAAAGAACGTCTCCGACACGCACGTGGGCGACACCGTCACCGACGCCGGGAAGCCGACCGCCGAGGCGCTGCCCGGCTACCGCCCCGCAAGGCCGATGGTCTTTTGCGGCATATACACTGAGGACGGCTCCAAGTATCCCGACCTGCGCGACGCGCTCGAAAAGCTCAAGCTCAACGACGCATCCCTCTCCTACGAACCTGAAAGCTCCGTCGCACTCGGCTTCGGCTTCCGCTGCGGCTTCCTCGGAATGCTGCACATGGAGATAATTCAGGAGCGGCTTGAGCGCGAGTTCGACCTTGACCTTGTGACGACTCTGCCCTCCGTTATATATAAGGTGATAAAGACTGACGGCAGCACCGTCATGGTCGATAATCCCCACAACTACCCCGACGTGCCGTCGATCGCCGAAGCTTACGAGCCGTATGTCAAGGTGTCGATCATCACGCCGAATGAGTTTGTCGGCAACATCATGCCGCTGTGCCAGGACAGGCGCGGCGAGTACAAGAACATGCAGTACCTCGACACCCGCCTTGTCGAGCTGCATTATGAAATGCCGCTCAACGAGATAATATACGACTTCTTCGACACGCTCAAGGCGCGCACCAAGGGCTACGCTTCGCTCGACTATGAGCTGAGCGAGTATAAGCCGAGCGACCTTGTCAAGGTCGATATGCTCCTAAACGGCGATCAGGTCGACGCGCTCAGCTTCATCGCCCACCGGGAAAAGGCCTACGGCCGCGCCCGCAAGCTCTGCGAGAAGCTCAAGGACAACATTCCGCGCCAGCTCTTCGAGGTGCCGATACAGGCGGCCATCGGCGGCAAGATCATTGCGCGCGAGACGGTCAAGGCCATGCGCAAGGACGTGCTTGCCAAGTGCTACGGCGGCGATATTACCCGAAAGAAAAAGCTGCTCGAAAAGCAGAAGGAAGGCAAAAAGAAGATGCGCCAGCTCGGCACGGTGCAGATACCGACCGAGGCCTTCCTCGCGGTGCTGAAGCTCGACGAATAATATCGGACTATAAAGATACATCCGGACGTTACTTTAAGCGCCCGGATGTACATTTTATGTGTTCCTTTTTGGGTTTGAGGTCTGGCCGAGGATATAATCTATAGAGACGGAATAGTAATTTGCCATGTCTATCAGAACGGATGTAGGCAGATCGCGCTGCCCAAGCTCATAATTGCAGTATACCTGCTGAGAGCAGAAAAGAATATCCGAAATTTCCTTCTGTGTCAGGTCATGGCTTTTGCGCAGCTCTTTGATACGCGGGAACATACGTGAACCTCCCTTGAGTTTGCTTTACTATAAAATACAGCAAAACGTTGTATTGACTCCAACCGCAATTTGCGGTAAAACATGAACGCGTGAATGGGTGCGTTGTACGAGAACAATGCGCTTGAATTCGGCATTGGCTTGGGCAGTATAAATTTTCTGCCCAATGGGGACTGATTTTTCTTGATTTTTTGAATATAGTTCTTGATTTTTTCCGTGATTTCTGTAAAATAAACACGTTATATTCTATAGATTTCTCAGGAGGAATCAAAAAATGACTTACGAGATGGACGTTGCCGGCTTGAAACGCGAGCTGCCCTTGTGCAAGGTATCTGACGACCTGTACATCGGCGCATTCGTCATGTTCGGCGATGTGGAGCTTACCGTTCACTGCGCCGCCGAGCTGCTCAAGCGCGCTCCCGAGTACGATTACCTGATCGCACCGGAAGCCAAGGCGATCCCTCTGCTGTATGAAATGGCCCGCCAGAGCGGCGCGGATAAGTACTTCCTCGCCCGCAAAGGCCCCAAGGCCTATATGTCCGGTGTGTTCGAGGTGGACGTCAAGTCCATCACCACGATGAGCGTACAGAAGCTCGTCATCGACACCGCCGACGCCGAGCTCATCAAGGGCAAGCGTATGCTTATCATTGACGATGTTATTTCCACCGGCGAATCCATCCGCGCTATGGAGGAGCTTGTCACCCGTGCGGGCGGCATTGTCGCCGGCAGGATGGCAGTTCTCGCCGAGGGCGACGCGCAGAAGAGACATGACATCATCTGCCTCGCTCCGCTGCCGCTGTTTAACCCCGACGGCACTGTAAAGGAATAAAACTTGAATAACAACAAACGGGAAAGACCGGTCAAAGGTCTTTCCCGTTTGTCTTTTTCTGTATCACTCCGCCGCCGAGGACGGTGTCTCCGTCATAGAGCACGGCGGCCTGACCGGGGGTTACCGCGCGCTGCGGTTCATCGAAAACGATGTGGACAGCGCCGCTCCCGACCGGCGTCACCGTCGCCCACTGCTCGGGGTGGCGGTAGCGTATCTTCGCCTTGCAGCGCAGCTCATGCGCGGGCGCGCTGCCGCTTATCCAGTTGAAGTCCGCGGCGTCCACCTCGCGGAGGAACAGATCATCGTTACTGCCGAGGACGACCTCGTTCGTGTCCGGGCAGATATCGCAGACGTACAGCGGCGCGGGCGCGGAAATGCCGAGACCCTTGCGCTGGCCGATGGTATAGTGTATCACGCCCTTATGCCGGCCAAGGACATTGCCGGAACTGTCCACAAAGTTCCCGCACACGGGTCGATGCCCGGTGTGCTTTTCGATCACCCCGGCGTAGTCCCCGTCCGGGACAAAGCATATATCCTGACTGTCGGGCTTTGCCGCGTTCACAAAGCCGAACTTCTCGGCAAGGGCGCGCACCTCGGTTTTGCGCATATTGCCGAGCGGGAACATGACGTGCGCAAGCTGCTCCTGCGTCATGGCATAGAGCACGTAGCTCTGATCCTTGCTCTCGTCCGCGGCCTTCTTCAGCAGAAAGACGCCGTCCTGCTCCTCAATGCGCGCGTAGTGCCCGGTCACGACGTAGTCGCAGCCGAGAATTTTTGCGCGGTCAAAGAGCTTGCCGAACTTCATGAAACGGTTGCAGTCGATGCACGGATTCGGCGTGACGCCGTGCTCGTAGCTGTCGATGAACCGGCGTATGACCGTGCTGCGGAAATCGTCCGTGAAGTTGAACACGTAGAACGGCATACCCAGCGCGTAGGCGACGCTGCGCGCGTCCTCCACATCGTCGAGCGAGCAGCAGGTGCGTGTGCGCTCGATACCCGCATCCTCATTGTTATAGAGCTTCATCGTGCAGCCGACACATTGGAAGCCGCGGTCCTTCATCAGCTTTGCTGCGAGCGAGGAGTCGACCCCGCCGCTCATCGCGATCAGTGCTTTTTTCATTGGCGTGACCTCTAAATCATACAAAACCCATGTATTTGATATGCGACAGTATAGAGCTATTTTACAAAGCTGTCAAGGCGGCGGAAATTTTTTGCGATAGGGCTTGACAAGAAAGTAAGGCAGTGCTAATATAATACCTACAAAGCCGATAGGTTATCAGTAAATGATAGGGGCGCTTTTTATGGAATATATATTTATATGGTTTCGATGTTGATGGGGTATCTTTGACCAATAAGGGCACATATTTCAACACAAACAATAAATGTATATTTAAAAGGAGCTTTTAACAATGAAAACTTATGAAAGAATCACCGATCTGATCGGCGGCACTCCGCTTCTGAAGCTTACGAACTACATAAAGGACAATGACCTCGGCGCAGACGTTTACGGCAAGCTTGAATACTTTAACCCCGCCGGCAGCGTCAAGGACAGGATCGCCCGTGCGATGATCGACGACGCCGAAGCCAAGGGCGCGCTCAAGCCGGACTCCGTCATAATCGAGCCGACGAGCGGCAACACCGGTATCGGGCTTGCGGCCGTCGCCGCCTCAAGGGGCTATAAAGTTATACTCACCATGCCGGAGACGATGAGCATCGAGCGGCGCAAGCTGCTCAAGGCCTACGGCGCGGAGATAGTTATGACCGACGGGGCAAAGGGCATGAAGGGCGCGATAGCGAAGGCGCAGGAGCTTGCCGCCGAGACGCCGAACAGCTTCATCCCGAGCCAGTTCACCAACAAGGCCAATCCCGCCGCGCACTTTAAGACTACGGGGCCGGAAATTTGGGAGGACACCGACGGTAAGGTCGATATCTTTGTTGCGGGCGTCGGAACGGGCGGCACGCTCTCCGGCGTGGGCGAGTATCTCAAGAGCAAGAATCCGAACGTCAAGGTCGTCGCGGTCGAGCCTGCGGGCTCGCCGGTGCTCTCAAAGGGCACGCCGGGGCCGCACAAGATACAGGGCATCGGCGCGGGCTTCGTCCCCGATACGCTGAACACCGGAATATATGACGAGATCATCCCGGTCGAGAACGAAGACGCCTTTGCCACAGGCCGCGTGCTCGCCAGACGCGAGGGGCTGCTTGTCGGCATATCCTCGGGCGCGGCGGTCTTTGCCGCGGCGCAGCTTGCAAAGCGCCCGGAAAACAAGGGCAAGATAATCGTCGCCCTGCTCCCGGACACCGGCGAGAGATACCTCTCCACCCCGATGTTCTCGGAGTAAGAACAACAGAATATCAAAACGGACTGTCTCAATTTGAGGCAGTCCGTTTTGTTGTCATGTTCGCGATATATACCCCGGCGAGGATCACGGCCACGCCGACGGTCTGAAGAGCGGTGAAGCTCTCATGCAGCAAAAGCGCCCCGGCGAGGATCGAAACCACAGTCGAGAACCCGATGAACGAAGCCGTGCGGTTGACGCCGATTTTTGAAATGGCGACGTTTGACAGGAAAAACGCCAGCACGGAGCAGCCGATACCCTGATACAGTACGGCGGCCAGAAAACCGGGCGCATTGAACGGGAGTGCGATAAGCTCCGCCACGCTTCCGCGTACTGCGGCACGCACGAGGGCGAGGACGACAAAGAGCAGCGCCCCGGCGAGCAGCATCATATATGTGACCTCCGCGCCGGTGTATCCGTGTGCCTTGCCGACAAAGACGGTGTACAGCGAGTAGGACACGACGGCGATCAGCAGGAAAGCATAGCCCGGCACGGACAGGCTCGACGACGCGCTGACGGCGAACACCGTCACAAGGATGCCGGCAAAGGTGATGAGTATACCCGCGACCTGTGTTCTGGATGGCTTTTCCTTCAGCAGCAGCGTTGACGCGACAAGCGACACGACCGGGATACAGGCGAAAAAGACCGCGCTCTCCGACGCCGTCGTGTACCTGACGCCGACGGTCTCAGAGATATAATAGATGCATGGACTCCACAGCGCCACAAGCAGCAGCGGCTTCAAGGGCTTGCCGCGCAGGTCGATTTTAATAAGGCCGAGCAGCAGACACAGGCTCATCACGACGAAGGCGATAAGAAAACGCCAGCCCAGCAGGGAGAATGCGTCGGCGTATTCTGTCACCCGCTTTGTGAAGATTATGCTCAGGCCGAAAAGCGTCTCGCCGCCGAGCGCGCATAAGACCCCGGCGGTGCTGTCTAATTTCTTTGCGTTATTCATAGTCACAGCAGTGTGCATATCCACGCGAGCACGGCGCAGGCGGGGATGTATATGACAAAGTGCAGGATATGCGTTTTCTTATTATACCCGAACTGATGCGGCCCGCCGACGCCCTTGAGTTCGGGGTAGAAGTGTGGGAAGAAATTCGAGCGGCACAGCAGGAACCAGTCAAAAAAGAATATATCGTATATCTCCATGATATAGAGCATTGCGAGAAAGCGCGCGAAGAACCGGAGAAAGCTATAGCCACCCTTCACGCCGTCCCACGCGGCGAGGATGAACGCGCCGATGAACATCAGTATCGCCGTCACACATATTATCCAGCCGACAGCGTGAGCGCCGGGGAAGCGCTCCGGCTTTTTGTCGGGAATCGCGTCCAGGTTCTCCTTGGGCGCGGAGGAGAAGAACTTCTTATCCTGAATGAAGCCGACTCCCCCGTACAGCAGGAGAAAATACGCCGCCATGATGATAAGCGACGCGAGTAAGGTTATCGCCATTTCAGTCACGTACCCTTACTTCTCGTTGACGATAAGCTCGAGCACGTCGGGGCGCGAGTAGTGCCCGACGGCGTCGTGCTCCATCTTGCACGCGGCGGGCAGGTTCATGTCGAGGTCGGCGTAGATTATCGTCTCCTCGTCCCAGACAGGCTGGGTCACATAGTGCCCGTAGGGATCGATGACGCAGCTGCCGCCGCGGCACACGTACTCGGGGAGCTGCTCTACCATTTCACGCTCGTGGATATCGGCGGGGTAGGAGCTGCGACGGACGATCATGTCGGAGTTAATAAAGTAGCACTTGCCCTCGATGGCGATGTGCTGGATAGTTGCCTGCCACTCTGGGTTGTCGTTCGTGTTCGGGGAGATGTAGATGGTGATGCCCTTCTGATAGAGCGCCACGCGCGCAAGCGGCATATAGCTCTCCCAGCATATAAGGCTGCCGACCGGCCCCCACGGAGTCTCGGTGATCGGGAAATAATCCCTGTTCGCGTCGCCCCACACAAGACGCTCGGAGCCGGTGGGCTTGAGCTTGCGGTGGATCTTATATGAGCCGTCCGGTTCAAAGATGACGTTGCTGTTATAGAGCGTGCCTATTACGGCGTCGCGCTCGGAAAAGCCGAGGCTGATGTACGCGCCGGTCCTCTTCGCCGCCTCGGCGAGCTGCTGAAACTCCGTTTCACCCGCGACGATGGACGCGTCATAGTAGCGCTTCCAATCCTTGCGCCCGTCGGCATTGCGCTTGCCCATGCTGAAGCCGAAGTTCATCCCGATGGGGTAGCCGGGTATGAACAGCTCCGGGAAGACTATGAGGTCGGGCTCCTGCGCGGCGGCCTCGTCAATGTACCGCAGCACCTTCTCAAGTCCCGCTGCCTTATCAAACATTACAGGCTCAGCCTGTACCAATGCTATTTTGCAATTGCTTTTGACGTCTTTCATAATTGATACCTTTCCTTATATCACGTAGTCATCAGACGGGTTGGCGCGGTGCTGATCCATAATATCCTGCAGCGTGATGCCGTCAAGATACTCGTTTATCACCTTGTATAGCCCCTGCCAGACCGGGAGCACGGCGCAGTCTGCACTGCGCGTACACACCGGCGTCTCCTCACCGGCGCAGGCGACGGGGGCGAGGTCGCCCTCCGTGAAGCGTAGTATCTCCCCGACCGTCAATGCGTCCGGAGCCTTGGCGAGCTGGTAGCCGCCCTGCGAGCCGCGCTCGGTTTTCAGGATACCGGAGCGGTTATACATCGGTATGATCTGCTCCAGATATTTCTTGGATATGCCCTGACGCTCGGCAATGTCCTTAAGCGCGATGTACCCGCAGTTCTGGTGCTCCGCGAGGTCGAGAAGCATACGCAGAGCGTAGCGCCCCTTTGTGGAAATTTTCAAATCAAAACACCTCGATCGTTTTATACACCTATATTACCATGTTTTTAGTAGGCTTTCAACCTTGGACTTATCGCGCTTTACATGTATTTTACATGAGCGCGATTTTTCATTTTACGTAGCGACGCTATTATTAAGGGCGTAGCAGGAAAGACTACAAAGAAGAAATGAGTGTTCTCATATCGGAAGAACAAAAGGAGAAACGAAAAATGAAAAAGATCATCAGTATAGCACTTATTGCAGTCCTTGCACTGGCGCTTCTGGCAGGCTGCGGCAGCTCCGCTGCCCCGGCTACCACGACCGCTCCCGCTTCCGAAGCTCCCGCAGAGCTGAGCGGCACCGTCGCGACCGACGGCTCCACCTCCATGGAGAAGGTCATCGGCGCACTGGGCGAAGCCTTCATGGAGCAGAACAAGGGCGTGACCTTCACCTATAACCCGACCGGCTCCGGCTCCGGCATCACCGCCGTCGGCGAAGGCCGCTGCGACATTGGCCTGTCCTCCCGCGCACTGAAGGACGATGAGAAGGCCTCCGGCCTCAAGGAGACCGTCCTTGCCCTCGACGGCATCGCCGTTATCGTGAACCCCGCAAACCCCGTCTCCGACCTCGACGTTGAGACCATCGCGAAGATCTACACCGGCGAGATCACCAACTGGAAGGAAGTCGGCGGCAATGACGCCGAGATCGTCCTCATCGGCCGTGAGGCCGGCAGCGGCACCCGCGACGGCTTCGAGTCCATCACCGACACCAAGGATTCCTGCAAGTACCGCCAGGAGCTGACCTCCACCGGTGACGTTATCACCACCGTCTCCACGAACCCCGACGCCATCGGCTACGCTTCCCTCGCAGCTCTTAAGGACAACGTCAAGGCTCTGACCGTCGGCGGCATCGCCCCGACCGAGGACACCGTCAAGGACGGCAGCTACGTTATCCAGCGCCCCTTCGTCCTCGTCACTAAGGACGGCGCTGAGCTCGGCACTGCTGCGCAGGCCTTCTTCGATTACGCCACCTCCGCTGACGCCGCAGACCTCATCGCAGCAGCCGGTGCAGTCGCAGTAGCGAAGTAATTATCCCGAAAAAACCAAGGCGGTCAAACACCGCCTTGGTTTATCAAAGCATATTGAAGTATCGGTACGTTTTGATAAACCAAGGGAGCAGATCGGAGAAGATTTAATGAAGAGCAACAGAGCTTTTGAAAATATAATACACGGGGTGTTCCTCCTGCTCGGCCTGATAACGGTCGGGTGCGTGCTGCTCATCACGGTGTATCTGGTCATTTCCGGTATACCGGCGATACGCGAGATAGGGCTTGTGCCGTTCCTGTTCGGGACGAAGTGGACCTCGACCGCGGCGGAGCCGAGCTACGGCATACTCCCGTTCATCCTCACAAGCGTTTACGGCACGGCGGGAGCGATACTGCTCGGCGTGCCAGTCGGCTTTATGACGGCGGTGTACCTCGCGAAGGCCGCGCCGCCGAGGATAAAGGCGGTCATGGGCTCGGCGGTCAGTCTGCTCGCGGGCATCCCCTCGGTCGTGTACGGCCTTGTGGGCATGCTGGTGCTCGTGCCGGGGATAAGGAAGATATTCAACGTCCCCGACGGGGCGAGCCTGCTCGCGGCAATTATAGTCCTCGCAATAATGATCCTGCCGTCGATAATCAAGGTCTCGGTCACGGCGCTTGAGGCCGTGCCGGGCGAGTATGAGGATGCGTCCCTTGCCCTCGGCGCAACGCCTGAGGAGACGTGGTTCCGCGTTTCCGTCCCGGCGGCAAAGAGCGGCATTGCTGCGGCGGTCGTCCTCGGCGTCGGCCGCGCGATAGGCGAGGCGATGGCGGTGATGATGGTGTCGGGCAACGTGCCGAACATGCCGGAGCTGTTCCAGAGCGTGCGCTTTCTCACGACGGCGGTCGCAAGCGAGATGAGCTATTCGAGCGGCCTTCAGCGTCAGGCGCTGTTCTCAATAGCGCTGGTGCTGTTCCTGTTCATCATGCTGATAAACGCCGCGCTCAACTTCTTCCTCAAGCGTGATAAGGAGGCCAACTGAGAATGCTCAAGCATAAATTCTCCGGTAAGCGCCGGGCATATATCGTCACGATGCGCGCACTGATGACGCTTGCCGCGCTCCTCACGGCGGCGCTGGTGCTGTTCATGATCGGCTACGTCCTCTATAAGGGGCTGCCGAACGTGACATGGAAGCTGCTGTCGACAAAGCCGAGCTATCTTACAAACTCCATCGGCATCCTGCCTGATATATTGAACACACTCTATATCGTTCTTGCCTCGCTCGTGTATGTGCTGCCGCTGGGCGTCGGTGCGGCGATATATCTGACCGAGTACGCCTCAAACAAGAAGCTTGTCGCGGCTATCGAATACGCGGCGGAGACGCTATCGGGCATACCGTCGATAATCTACGGCCTTGTGGGCATGCTGTTCTTCTGCCAGTTCCTCGGAATGCAGACCTCGCTGATGGCAGGTGCGCTGACGCTCGTCATCATGAACCTGCCGACGATAATGCGCACGACGCAGGAGAGTTTAAAGACCGTGCCGCAGAGCTACCGTGAGGGAGCGTTCGGTCTCGGCGCGGGCAAGTGGCGCGTGATACGCACGGTCGTGCTCCCCGGCTGCGTCGACGGCGTTATAACCGGCTGCATCCTCTCGGTCGGGCGCATCCTCGGTGAATCTGCGGCGCTGCTGTTCACGGCGGGCTTTGCCCACGCGCTCAACGGCCTGTTCGACGGCCTTGCCGGTGCAGGCGCGACGCTGACGGTCGCGCTGTATGTCTACGCGAAGGAGCAGGGCGAATTTGAGGTCGCCTTCGCTATCGCTGCAATACTCATGATACTGACGCTGCTGATAAACCTCGCCGCGGCGCTGGTCGAAAGATATTTCAAAAGGAAGAAAAGCTTATGACGCAGGATAAGAACAGTATAATAAAGGCCGACGATCTCTGCCTCTGGTACGGCACGCATCAGGCGCTGCACGATGTCAGCATCGACATTCCCGAAAAGAGCATAACCGCGCTCATAGGCCCGTCCGGTTGCGGCAAGTCCACGTTTCTCAAAACGCTCAACCGCATGAACGACCTTATCCCCGGCGTGAAGATCACGGGCAGCGTGAAGTATAAGGGCGAGGATATCTATGACCCCTCGGCGGACGTCAACGAGCTGCGCCGTCAGGTCGGTATGGTGTTCCAGAAGCCGAACCCCTTCCCCATGAGCATCTATGACAACATCGCCTACGGCCCGCGCACGCACGGCATAAAGAACCGCGCGTGGCTGGACGAGATAGTCGAGCGCTCCCTGCGCGGCGCGGCGATCTGGGACGAAGTAAAGGACAGACTCAAGAAGGACGCGCTCGGTCTCTCGGGCGGCCAGCAGCAGCGGCTCTGCATTGCCCGCGCGCTCGCGGTCGAACCGGATGTACTGCTGATGGACGAGCCGACGAGTGCCCTCGACCCTATCTCCACCTCGAAGATCGAGGAGCTGGCGACGCAGCTCAAGGAGAGATACACCATCGTCATCGTCACGCACAACATGCAGCAGGCGGTGCGAATTTCGGACAGCACGGCTTTCTTCCTCCTGGGAGAGCTGATAGAATACGGCGGGACGGAGCATATCTTCTCCCAGCCGGAGGACAAGAGGACCGAAGATTATATAACGGGGAGGTTCGGATAATGAGGAGCCGTTTTGATGAACAGCTTGCCCAGCTCAACCGTGAGATGATAGAGATGGGCGCGCAGTGCGAGGAGGTCATCGCCCTCGCTTCAAAGGCGCTGACCGAGGCGGACATGAAGCTTGCGGCAAAGGTCGCGCCGCTCTCAGCGGACATTGACCGCAAGGAGCGGGAGATAGAGGCGCTGTGCCTGCGCCTGCTTCTGCAGCAGCAGCCGGTCGCGCGTGACCTGCGGCAGATATCTGCCGCGCTCAAGATGATAACCGACCTTGAGCGTATCGGAGATCAGGCCGAGGAGATCGCCGACATCATCGGCTTTATCGACGGGCACAACCCCGAGGACTATGTCACCCTCACCGAAATGGCCAAGGCCGCGATACACATGGTCACGGAAAGCATTGACGCTTACGTAAAACATGATACAATACTTGCGGAGAAGGTCGTCGACGAGGACAATATCGTCGATGAATACTTCCTGCAGGTAAAGAGCAAGCTTATCGCCAAGATAGCCAAGGACCCCGACGATGGGGAGTACGCGCTCGACCTGCTGATGATCGCAAAATACTTCGAGCGGATAGGCGACCACGCGGTGAACATTGCCGAGTGGGTGATCTTTTCCGTGACGGGAGTACACAGGGGAGAGTAAAGCTTATGATCTGGTGCGTTGAGGACGATGCGAGTATCCGGGATATCGAGGTATACGCCCTGCAGTCCACGGGCTTTGAGGCCGAGGGCTTTGCCGACGGCGCGGAATTCTGGGAAGCCGTGCAGAAGGAGAGACCGGAGCTTGTTGTGCTCGACGTGATGCTCCCGGGGATAGACGGCATCGAGCTTCTGCGCCGCATGAAGGCGAGAGCGGAGCTGCGCGAGATCCCCGTCGTGATGGCGACGGCGAAGGGCGCGGAATATGACAAGATACAGGGGCTCGACCTCGGCGCGGATTATTACCTCGTGAAGCCCTTTGGGGTGATGGAGCTGGTGTCCTGCGTGAAGGCGGTGCTGCGCCGCTGCGCGCCGAAAAGCCCGGCGCAGGTGCTGCGCGCGGGCGCGCTCGAGCTCAGCCCCGAGGAGCGCACGGTCACGGTCGACGGCGCGCGCGTCGCGCTGACCTATAAGGAGTTTGAGCTCCTGAAGCTGTTCCTCTCAAATCCCGGCACGGCCTTCACGAGAGACCAGCTCTTCAACGCCGTCTGGGGTATGGACTTTGTCGGCGAAACACGCACGGTGGATATGCACATCCGCACCCTGCGGCAGAAGCTGGGCAGCTGCGGGAACCTTATCGAGACGGTGCGCAATGTCGGCTACCGTCTGGAGGCAGAGAAATGACGAAAAGAATTTTCAGGTCTATAACGCTTGTCGCCGCGGTAGTTCTGCTGGCAAGCTTCATAGTCACGCTGGGCGTACTGAGCGAGTACTTCGGCGGCGTACAGAAGGAGCTTCTGCATGATGAGCTGAATCTTGCGGCCGCCGCGGTGGAGACCGACGGCACGGAATACCTCGAGCGGGCAAAGTCGGCAAACTACCGCCTTACGTGGATAGACTCCGACGGCACAGTCATGTACGATTCTCAGGCGGACGCTTCGTCGATGGAGAACCACCTCGGACGCGAGGAGGTCGACGGCGCGCTCAAGACCGGCGTGGGGGAGAGCACGCGCTATTCCTCGACACTGCTGGAAAAGACTACATATTACGCCAAGCGCCTGTCTGACGGCACGGTGCTGCGCATTTCGGCGAGCCGCCATACGGCGGTCGTGCTCGCGCTGGGTATGCTGCAGCCGATGCTCGTCGTGCTGGCCGCGGCGATCATACTCGCGCTGCTGCTCGCAAAGCGCGTGTCGGCGCGGATAGTCGATCCGCTCAACGAGCTTGATCTCGAGCACCCGCTGGATAACGACGCTTACGAAGAGCTCTCGCCGCTGCTCGGGCGGATAAACCGGCAGCATACGGAGATAGACCGGCAGCTCAAGGAGCTGCGGCGGAGGACGGACGAGTTCACGCAGATCACCGGCAGCATGCGCGAGGGCCTTGTGCTGCTCGATGAACGCGGCTATGTTCTGAGCATAAACGCTGCGGCGAAGGAGATATTCGGCGCGGACGACGGCAGCGCGGGGCAGGACTTCCTGACGATAGACCGCAGCAGCGCCATGAGCGGCGCGGTGCAGGCGGCCATGCGCGACGGCCACGCGGAGATACGCTCCGAGCGCGCGGGCAGAAACTACCGATTCGACCTCACGCGTATCGAGTCCGGAGGCAGGAGCATCGGCACGGTCATCCTCGCCTTTGACGTTACCGAGCAGGAGCAGGCAGAGCGTATGCGCCGCGAGTTCACGGCGAACGTTTCGCATGAGCTCAAGACCCCGCTGCAAGGCATCATCGGCAGCGCGGAGCTTATCGAAAACGGCCTTGTGAAACCGGAGGACATGCCGCGCTTTGTCGGGCACATCCACAGTGAGGCGAGCAGGCTTATGGCGCTGATAAGCGATATCATCAGGCTCTCCCAGCTCGACGAGGGCGAGGAGATGCCGCGTGAGAGCGTCGACCTCTATGCCGAGGCCGAGGAGGCAGAAGAGAACCTGCGTACGGCGGCGGAGGAGAAGGGCGTGAAGCTCAGCCTCACCGGCGAGGGCGCGGAGATATCCGGTGTGCGCCGTCTGGTGTATGAGATAATATATAACCTCTGCGATAATGCCATAAAGTATAACCGACCCGGCGGGAGCGTCGAGGTCAGCGTCACGCAGAGCGAAAACGGAACCGCCGTCACTGTTGCCGATACGGGTATCGGCATTGCGCCTGAGGATCAGGCGCGTGTGTTCGAGCGCTTCTATCGCGCGGACAAGAGCCGCTCCAAGAAATCCGGCGGCACGGGTCTGGGGCTTTCGATAGTGAAGCATGCAGTGCAGTACCACCACGGCAGCATAGACCTCAAAAGCACCCCCGGCGAGGGCACGACGATAAAGGTGACGTTCCCGAAGTAATTGATATACAGCGCAATCTTAGAGGCAGCGAACCACAGGTTCGCTGCTTCTAAAAATTTTACAAATATTTGACTTTCGTATTCCGCATGGGGATGCTATTATAGGG
>CAKTIH010000014.1 GCA_934565615.1 uncultured Oscillospiraceae bacterium
AGTTGATCTTCACCGGTACTGCGCCAAGCTTATACAGAGAAAACTCCAGAATAAGAAATTCCGGGCGGTTGCGGCTGATTATTCCGACGCAGTCGCCTTTTCCGATGCCGGCGGCAGCGAGCATATGCGCGGACATATTTATGTACCTTGCAAAGCTTTTATAGGTAATGCGCCAGTCGTTGAACACGATGGCTTCGCGCTCCGGACATTCGGCGATGCACCTGTCAAGGATCTGAATAAAACCGGTGTCTTTGTTGAAATCTTTCCGCGCCATCCTGTTACACTCCCTTTCCCTTTGACACGGACAAAAGGCCCGCGCTTGGTGAATTTGCCCAACAGGTTCTGAAATATATCAAACTCATTTAAGCATAAACACCTGCAAAGATGAAGGCGCACTGTGCACAGTACGTTTTCAGAAATGTGATTGTGAATTTGTGCACAATATGCCTGTACAAGAATTTGCGGTGTCAATATAATATAGCCAAGATTTTAACATGAGACTGGCTCGGAACAGCATGACGGTTCCGGGTACGTGATTCGGAAAGCGGTAAAGTAAATATGAAAAAACCATTTGAAGATCTTCTTGTCATCGAACTTACGACTTATTGGGCGGCGACCAGCGCCGGAAGATATCTGCGTTCCCAGGGCGCGCGCGTTATAAAAGTGGAAGCGCCCCCGGCCGGGGACTCCGTCCGCTCCTTCGGACGGACCTGCCGCACGCCCTATACCGAGAACGAAAACCCGATACACGATCTCAGCAACGGCGGCAAGGAGTGCATCGCGCTCAATCTGAAGGAAACCGGCGACCGGGCCTTCTTCGATAAGCTGCTGGCCAAGGCCGATATATTCATAACGAGCACGCGCATGAGCGGGCTGAAAAAGATGGGGCTGAGCTATGACGATCTGAAGGACAAGTTCCCGCGCCTTATAATGGCTCATGTCACCGGCTGGGGAATGAGCGGCCCGATGAGCAATCTGCCCGGTCTGGACGCGGTGTCCTTCTTCGGCATCAACGGGCTGCTGTCCGATAACCTGATGGTCGAAGGCGGCATCACCTGTCCCATCACCGGCATGGGCGACTTCACTACCGGCGGCTTTTTGGATGTCGGCATCCTGACCGCGCTTTATAACCGCGAAAAGACCGGCAGGGGAGACTATGTCATGACTTCTCTGTACGGCGTCGGCGGCTGGGTGTCCGCTAACTGCTCCATCGGGACCCAGTACTATAATCCGTGGCCGAGGAACAAGGGGACGCAGAGCCCGATGTCTCAGGCATATATGTGCAGCGACGGAAAATATGTCCAGCTATTCGTGAATGAATACGAAAAATTCTGGAATGTGTTTGTCGACGCGTTCAAGATAGACGATCTCCGCGATGACCTGCGCGTCAACACGCGCGTCGCGGTGAACGATCCCGCCAACTGCAAGATGCTCGCCGACAGGTGCCATGCCTCCGCCGCGACGCAGACCTCGGAAGAGCTTCTCGCAAAGCTCAGAGCGGGCGGGATACCGAGCGTAATCCTCGGAAAGTTCAGCGATAAATACACTATTCCCGATCAGATAGAGCATAACCTTGCAAATGGCTACCTTGTGGAGCATACTTATGATGGCGAAGGAGCCAGCGGCAGGACGATATACGTCAATCAGTTCCCGATGTACTTTGAAAGCCAGGGCGTCGTGAACAACTATGAACCGTGCCATGCGTTCGATCAGGACGGAGACGCGATACGTAAAGAGTTCGGCTGAACGGGAGTAAGGCATTTCCGGATGCCTGCCGGGCCTCGCTGAATTTGAGAATGCAGGAGCAGAAACCATGAAAATACCTAAAAAAGCTATTGTTGATCATCTGAAGGAGCATATTTCCGATGTCAGGACCGGCACGGGAACACAGTTTGAATTTTCAGGGATACGCCAGCTAACGGACCGGGCGGTCACTCTGCGGCAGGATGTGCTCTACATTTGCGGCAGCGCGGAGAGAATGGCCGGAAGAGAGGCCGAATGTGCGTCTGTGTGCAAGCTCGTAAGGCAGGCCGACTATGAAAAATGCGGCGGCATAGAAAACTCGATAGTGATCAAAAACGACAGTGATCTCTCCGAGGTCGCCGACGATATACTCTGCCTTTTTGAAAAGGCGAGTGAATTTACCGAAACGCTCCAATCCGCGATCATATCCGACAGCAGCATCGACGATATATTTTCTCTCGCCGCGCAGAACTTTCCCGGCTGCCTGATAGTGATGACGGACACCGCATACAATATCGTTCACTCTACCGAGACGGAGGTGCGCGATGAATACCTCAACGCACTGCTCCACCGCGGCTATTACGACAAGAACGATATCGATATGATAGCCAATCACGGTTATTTTGAGGATTGGCAGCGTGTCATGAAGCCAAGGCTCTATACCGCGGAGGAGACCGTCAGCGGGAAGAGCATGCTGCTCAGATCGTATCAGAGCCGCGGACTGCTGCTGGGCTTCATCGCGTGCTACTTCCTCGACAGAGAGCCGAGTGAGATAGACTATATTCTCTTTAAAAGCTTCACCGACAGCATAGAGCGGATAATGCTCAGCTATATGCAGCACAGCGCTTATGAGACCTCCGATGAGCAGATGATCACGGACATGCTCTCTCCCGAGAACCGCAGCAATGCGATCCTGCTGCATGACCGGAGCCTGCGCCTGGGCCTGCCGCTGAACGCGAACTTCCGCATCGGAGTTATCTGCAGCGAAGGCGAGCTGGAAAGCATCGCCGCAAGCGTGACAAAGCACCTGCTGGTGTACTGCCCGATCAAGACCTATGGCGTTTTCAAGTACAGGTCCGAGGTCGTGCTGGTGTTCTATGACTGGAACTACTACACGGTGAAAGAGTCGAGCGCGCTGGGCGAGAAGATGCAGATGCTCATAAACACGCTTCAGGCCAGCAAATGCAGAGTAGGCATAAGCCTCGGCTTTGATAAGATAGACAGCTTTTCCGTCGCCTATGAGCAGGCGAGCAGCGCGCTGACCGCGGCGCATAAGCTGCTTGGCAAGGACAGCTCCCCGATACACTTCTATTCGGAGTTTTATCTTCAGGATATGCTCTCTGTGTACGAGAAGAAAATGCCGCTCGACGCGGTATATGCGCGGCAGCTCGACGCGCTGGCGGACGGAAGGCACAACGAGTGCGACAATCTGACCTTCCTGTATGTATACCTGCGGGCAGAACGCAATATCGCCGCAACGGCGCGGCTTTTGAATATGCACCGCAACGGCGCGACTTACAGGATAAATAGGATAATGGAGCTTCTCGGCCTTGATCTTGACAATGCCGACACGCGCCTGCGCATTATGATCTCATACGAGATACTCAAAAAGATGGGCAAGTTCAGCGCCGATTACGCTCCGGATGACAGCGCGGCGCGGGACGAGACCTTTGAGATACAGAAAGACTGACATTACCGAGGTTTTGCAATGATATTTACAGAAGAACAAAGAGAGATACAGGCACTGGTACACGCCTTTGCCGAAAAAGAGATCCGCCCCCTATCGAGGAAATACGACGAGCTGGGCGAGTTCCCGATGGAGCTTTACAAGAAGGCATGCAGAATGCAGCTCAACTGCCTCGACCTGCCGGAAAAATACGGCGGTACAGGCGTATCGAAGGTGACCTCCTGCCTCATCCGCGAAGAGCTCTCATGGGGCGACGCCGGCTTCTCCCTGAGTCTCGGCGCGAACGGTCTCGGCTTCAAGCCGCTGCTCATTGCCGGAAGCGAGGCGCAGCGCAGGCACTTTGCCGATGTGCTGCTCAATGACGGCTTCACCGCCTTTGCCATAACCGAGCCTGACGCGGGCTCCGACGCGGGCTCCATGAAAACCACCGCGCGGAAGGTCGGAGACGAATACATTCTCAACGGGCATAAGTGCTTCATAACCAACGGCGGCCTTGCCGATGTGTATACTGTGCTCGCCAGCACCGACAAAAGCAAGGGCGCGAAGGGCCTGACCATGTTTATGGTCGACCGCGATACTCCGGGTCTCAGCGTCGGCAAGCATGAAAACAAGATGGGCATACGCCTTTCAAACACCGCGGATGTGATATTCCGGGATGTAAAGGTACCCGCCGAGAATGTGATCGGCATAGAGGGCAAGGGCTTTGGCATCGCGATGGAGACCCTGAACCAGGGCCGCGCGGGCACCTGCTCCTCTGCGGTCGGCATCATGCGCGCCGCCTTTGAATACGCGATGAAGTATGCGCAGGAGAGAGTCACCTTCGGACAGCCCATATATAAAAATCAGGCTGTACAGTTCATGCTGGCCGATATGGCCACGAAGATCGAGGTCGCGCGCAGCTTCGGGCTGCAGGTCGCAGAGCTGCTCGACAGCGGCGACACGCGCCAGGTCGGCAAGCTGTCCTCTATGGCGAAGCTTTACTCCACCGATGCTCTGCAGAGCGTTGTGACCGACGCCGTGCAGATACACGGGGGCTACGGATATATGCGCGATTTCCCTGTGGAAAAGCTCATGCGCGATGCAAAGGTATACCAAATATTTGAAGGGACAAACCAGATACAGCGTATCGTAATTTTCAACTCCCTTCTCAAAGAAAACCGAATCAGAAACGGGAGAGGTTGATCAGATGCGTATTGCGATTTGCGTAAAGCAGGTTCCTGCAACAGCCGATGTGCAGATAGACCGCGTTACGAAAAGACTGAAAAGAGAGAATAACGCCGTGGAGATGAATGCATGCGACTGCTATGCGCTGGAGCTGGCGCTGAGACTGCGCGAAAAATACGGCGCTTCCGTCACGGCCTTCACTATGGGCCCGCCGCAGGCAAGAGCGGTGCTGAAAAGCTGCCGCGCCCTTGGTGCGGAGAGCGGATATATCCTCAATGATATGGCCTTTGCGGGCTCCGATACATATGCTACGGCTCATATCCTCTCCTGCGCGATAAAGGCAGACGAGGCCGAAAACGGTCCGTTTGACCTTATCCTGTGCGGCCGCCAGTCCTCCGACGGCGACACCGCACAGGTAGGCGCTGAGCTTGCAGAGCAGCTCGGCATAGCACAACTGACGGCAGTCTGCGATCTGCCGGAGATCAAGGGCGCGTATATCGAGGCGCTGATCGACTGCGACAGCGAGCAGCGGCTCATGCAGGCGAGCCTCCCAGCGCTGCTCACAGTCGGCAGGACTCCGTATGAACTGCGCTTCGCTTCGATCGGCGGAGTCATAGAAGCCAACCGCCATGACACCATAAAGACGCTGACCAAGGATATGCTTCCCGAAATAGACGCCGCGATGATCGGCCTTGACGGCTCTCCGACAAGAACGGAGGACACCTTTGTCCCCGAGCGGCGCGCAGGAGCACAGTTCATTGAATGCGGCACCACGGAAGAGGCAGCCGAAACACTTGCCGCGATGCTGCGGCGCGGCACGGTTTGAGAGGTCGACATGAAGAGAACGGATGTATTTGTATATTGTGAACTTGCAGGCGCAGAGCTTGCCGAGGTCGGGCTTGAAATGCTCGGTCCGGCGGCTAAGATGGTAGAGAAGTACGGCGGATGTGCATGCGCCGTGCTGATAGGCGGCGGGGACCTGGACAAGGCTGCCGCACAGGCGGCTCTGTACGGCGCGGGACGCGTGATAGAAGTGTCCGGAGATGAATATGCCGAATATAGCTGCGATGCCTATACCCACGCTCTCACCGAGCTCTGCCGCAAATACGAACCGGCCGCGCTCATGATCGGCTCCACTCCGCTCGGCCGTGATCTGGCGCCCAGAGTGGCGTGCCGCCTCAAGACAGGGCTCACTGCCGATGTTACGGATATAAGCTTCAACGATGAGTTTGGCTGCATCAACTGGATAATGCCGGCATACGGCGGACAGATGCTTGCCAGCATAGTCTGCGCCGAAAAAATGCCGCAGATGGGTACGATAAGACCCGGCGTGTTCCCGGCCGCTCCGGTTTCAAAACCTGCCGAGGCTGACGTCATACGCGAGGATATACGCTTTGACGCCGCGGATATACGCACGAAGCTTATCAAGATCATCAAGGCCGAGACCGGCGGGGCGAAGCTGCGCGATGCGGAGGTCGTTGTGGCTGGCGGCTATGGCTGCCGTGACAGAGAGGGCTTCGCGCTTGTCGAACAGCTGGCCGGGGTGCTTGGCGGTGCCGTTGGCGCGTCGAGAGCGGCAATAGACGCCGGCTGGGCGCCCGCCGAATGCCAGATAGGTCAGTCCGGTGTGACCGTCAAGCCCAAGCTCTACATTGCCTGCGGCATCTCCGGTGCGATACAGCATACCGCCGGTATGGACAAGGCCGGCACGATAATCGCAATAAACCCCGACCCCGAAGCACCGATATTTTCCATTGCGGATATCGGTATAAGGGAAGAGCTGCAGGACTTTATCCCCTGCCTCATCCGGGCACTGTCCCAGGAAAAGTAAGTCCGCTTACATATTTGTAGATTACTAAAGATGGCCAACTTTAGAAAACTAATAAAAAGGAGAACCAACTATGCTAAGTTTTGATCCCCTGCACAGCGATTTTGCTGAGATGAATGGGATGAATCCGTTCAAGTCTATCGCTGTTCCCAGACCGATCTGCTGGGTCTCTACAGTCAGCGAGGACGGCATTGACAATCTCGCTCCTTACAGCCAGTTCAGCAATGTCGGCTTCAATCCTCCCTATGTGATGTTCTGCGGTCATCCGAAATCCGACGGGAGCCGCAAGGACTCCGTCGTAAACGCGGAAAATACCGGCTGCTTTGTCCACAATTTTGTCCCTTATTCTCTGCGCGACGCCATGAATATCACCTCCAAGCCGTCCGGCAGAGAGGTCGATGAATTTGTCGAAGCAGGGCTGACAAAGCTCGATTCCGACATCGTGAAGGCAAAGCGCGTTGCCGAGTCCCCGATCCAGCTCGAGTGTGAATATATCACCACCATCCGCCTTCCCGGCGCAGACCCCAAGTGCCACTCGGACATCGTCATCGGACGTGTCGTGCGGATGCACATTGACGAAAACTACGTTCTCCCGAACGGCAAACTTGATATTATAAAGCTTCGCCCCCTGTCCCGCCTCGGCTACGCGGATTACACCAGCGTCACCGAAGTGTTCGAAATGTCGACCGGCAGCATGAAGAAGGATCCCGTACCCGGCAGCTTTGGCTGGATGAGTCCGGAGTCTCTCAAAGAGAAGGCCACTTTCGAAAATATCTAATGGATCCTGCAGGCCCTCACCGGGCCTGAAAGAGAGAATACAAAAGGAGTGATCACTTTGAAAAACGTATCCATCAAAAAACTGGTCTGTGGTCTGCTCGGTGTTATCCTCGGATTGATCATCGGCACCCTGACCCCGCCCGCTGAGCTGACCGCTGAGAGCATGCGCTATCTCGGCCTGCTTGTATGGTTCATCTGCTGGATGGTCGGCGGCGTAATGCCTGACTTCATGACCGGTCTTGCCTTCCTCGTGCTGGCCGTGCTCTTCAAGCTCACCGACTTCACCTCCGCTTTTGGCCCCTTTGCCGGCACGACCACGTGGCTCCTCGTCGGCGCCTTCGGTGTCGGCGCGATGCTGAGCAAAACCGGCGTGCTCAAGAGAATAGCCTATGTTATCATGCAGATCTTCCCGGGCTCCTACACCGGCCAGATGCTCGCACTCTACACTGCCGGCATTATCGTCAGCCCCATGATGCCTTCCATCACCGCGAAGGCAGCTCTTATGACCCCGCTCTCCATCCCCGCTGCAGAAGCCTTTGGCTTTGAGAAGAACAGCAAGGGCGCGACCGGCCTGTTCCTTTCCTCCTACTGGTCCGCCGGTATCCTCGGCAACTTCTTCTTCACCGGCTGCGTTTATGTCGGCACCATGATGGCATACCTCGATGACGAGACTCTTGCCCTGCTCAACTTCTGGTCCTGGCTCAAGTTCTTCTGGCCGTTCCTGCTTGTTTTCGCTGTCGGCGGCTTCTTCCTCATCCGCCTTCTGTACCAGCCCAAGGATTGCCAGCCCCTTCCCCAGGGCTTCGTAAAGGAAAAGCTCAAGGAGCTCGGACCCATGAGCCGCGATGAGAAGCTCAGCCTTATCATCCTTGCGATCATGGTCGCAGGCTGGCTCACCGCAAGCCTGACCGGTATCTCCGTCACTATGTGGTCCGTCATCGGCCTTATTCTGATGGGCGCATTCGGCATCTTCAAGCCGGCCGATTTCGGCGCACGTATCCCCTGGACGATAATCGCTCTCGTTGCATCCATCTCCACTCTGGCCTCCCTCATGGGCACCTATGGCATTCCCGCATGGCTCACCAGCGTTCTCGCTCCCGTGCTTGGCCCTGTTGCCTCCAGCCAGGTCCTGCTCATTATCGCTATCGGCGTTGTCGTGTTTGCACTCCGCTGGGGCGTTGCATCCATGTTCACCTCCGGCGCGCTTATCTATGCGCTCTTTGCAGGTCTCGGCGCAGCGCTTGGCATGAACACCCTCGTCGTCGTGTTCATCGGCTACATGGGCGTTCAGTGCTGGCCCTTCGGCGCATACAACGCCACTCTTATGGCCGGTCTCGGCGCGGTCAACGGCTATGTGGAGTTCAATAAGATCCAGAAGCTCACCTTCGTTTACAGCGCACTGGTCATCGTTGCGGCGCTTGTCAACCTGCCCATCTGGAAGCTCGTTGGCCTCTGCTGATCGCATCACCTGATATATCTGAAAAAAGGAGACAAACATATGCATTACAATACCGAGCTGAACAACCACGGTCTCAAGGCAGATCCGTTCAAGGCCTGTGTCGGCCCCCGTCCCATCGCGTGGATATCCACCGTCAGCGCGGACGGCGTAGACAATCTCGCCCCCTTCAGCCAGTTCAACAATCTCAGCTATAATCCCCCTATGGTCATGATCTCTTTCCAGCCCACCGGCACGGAAGAGGAAGCCTGCAAGAAGGACACCCTCGTCAACATCGAGGAGACCGGCAGCTTCGTTTACAACATGGTTCCCTATGCGCTCAAGGATAAGATGAACATCACGGCTATCCCCAGCCACGATCTCGACGAGTGGGAAGCGGCAGGTCTGACCAAGGCCGATTCCATCCAGGTCCCCGCAAAGCGCGTTGCGGAGTCTCCCATCCAGTTCGAGTGCGAATACGTTCAGACGATCCACTTCCCCAGCAAGAGCAAGAAGGGCGTCATAGACATGGTCATCGCTAAAGTCGTCGAAGTCCACATTGACGACGATGTCCTCACTCCCGACGGCAAGATCGACTTCCTGAAGATCAAGCCTCTCGGCCGCATGGGCTATTGGGATTACACCTACGTGAACGACGTGTTCTCTATGGCCATTCCGGGGCTCACTGCCGCGCAGATGTCCGGCATGGGCGGCGACAGGCTCAAGAAGGACTGATATCAAAATAAGAAAAAGCTTCCGGCAAAGGCATAAGCTGATTTGCCGGAAGCTTTTTCAATTAACTGGAGGTATAAAATGCCAGAAATGGACAAGGCGTTTTTCGACGCCGCAAAGGAAAATCTTAACCACAGCAAGATAAACTATATGAACCTCGCCGGCATCATACCGGTCACGGTGGAGGAGCGCCATGTCGCAACGCGCCTGCCGGCAAACTATATGCACATGAACCACGTCGGCATCGTTTATGCGGGAAGCTACTTCGTTTTTGCCGAGGCTTCTGGCGCTACGCTTATAAAATGCACCTATGCCGGCGCGTATGTACCGATAATCAAAAGTGTGAATGTCGACTATGTCAAGGCGTCCAAGGGCGATCTGTTCATTGATCTCACGATAAGCGAGCAGGAAGCCGCGGAAAAGATCGCGTATATCGAAGAGCACGGCAGAGGGCAGTACCCGATGGACATTGCCATAAGCAATTCCGACGGGGAGACATGCGCAAATGTGCACATAGTCTTTTATCTTATCAAGAAGCAGGAAGGGAACGGTTAAAATGGCAAAGCCTTTGGAGGGGCTCCTTGTTATAGAGCTCGCGACTTACTGGGTGGGTCCGTCTGCGGGCGCGTACCTGCGCGCACAGGGAGCGCGTGTCATCAAGATCGAGCAGCCGCCTTACGGCGACTCCACGCGGTTTTTTGCAAGGACCTGCGGCGTGCCCTATACCGATGCGGAAAACCCCATACATGATGTTTCAAACGGCGGGAAAGAGTGCATAACGCTGGATCTGAAGGATGAGGAGAACATAAAGCTGCTGCACAGGATGCTTGCAAAGGCTGACGTGTTTCTCACGAGCGTCCGGCAGGCCGGCCTTGAGCGGCTCGGCCTTGACTACGGTTCAATAAAGGATAAATATCCGCGCCTCATATACGCGCACGGTACGGCTTACGGCAAGTCCGGTCCGCTGAGCTCATATCCGGGACTGGACGCCGTCGCTTTCTTCGGGATAAACGGCATGCTGACCGACAATATGATGACCGAGGACGGCGCGATCTGCCCTATCACCGGCATGGGCGATTTCACTACGGGCGGCTATCTGGACATCGGCATAATGACCGCGCTTTATAACCGTGAAAGGACCGGCAGGGGAGACTATGTTATGACCTCCCTGTACGGCGTCGGCGGCTGGGTGTCGCAGAACTGCGCAATAGGCACGCAGTATTATGACCCCTGGCCCAGAAGCCGCTGGACCCAAAGCCCGATGGGCCAGGCCTATAAAACGAAGGACGGCAAGTATGTTCAGATATTCGTGAACGAATATGAAAAGCGTTGGGACGCCTTCTGCGTGGCCTTCGGGATAGAGGATCTGCATGATGACGCGCGCTTCAACACGCGCACAGCGGTGAACGATCCGGAGAACTGCCGAAAGATCGTCGAGCGCTGTGCGGAGAGCGCATTGCGGCAGACGGGCGATGAGCTGCTCGCCAAGCTCCGCGCGGGCAATATCCCGGCGTGCATAAACGGTCACTTTTCGGATAAATACAAAATACCGGAGCAGATCGAGCATAACCTTGTGAACGGGTATTTTGTCCCTCATACCTATGACGGAGAGGGCGCTTCCGGGAAGAGCGTGTATGTCAGCCAGTTCCCGCTGTATTTTGAGAGCCAGGGAGTCACCGATGATTACGCGCGCTGCCACGCTCTGGATGAGGACAGGGAGAAGATACTCGCTGAGTTTTCGACCTGAACACCGTATGCGTTCCCGGGAAAGAGTTCTATAGAAAATACATCGACCGGTCAAAAATTCCGGTTCCGACTAAAAATTGGGTGTACCCGTTTTTTCGGGTACACCCAGCTTTTAGTTTATAGCCTTTTTATTCCCTGCGCCAGTGCCGCAGCCCGGGGACGACCGCTTCCATGTGCGCGCGTACCTGTTCGGGCGGCCAGGCCTCGCTTGCCATGTGCTCGACGCAGAAGTCGATAAGCTGCTCCGGGCTTGAATATTTGAACTCGCCGCCCGCGTAGCACCACTTGCAGTATTCCTCGTTGAGCTCACCGTCAGGCTCGGCGCTTATCGTCGAATCATCAAGCGGCATCCCGCAGCACTGGCAGACGAGCTGCTGCGGCGAGCCTAAAAGCGTGTTGATCGAAACTCTGAAAAGCTTCGACAGGAGCTTCAGTGTCTCCGTGTTCGGTACGGTCTCGCCGTTTTCCCAGCGGGAAACGGCCTGCCGGGTGACGAAAAGCTTCTCCGCAAGCTCATCCTGAGAAAGCCCCGCCTTAGTGCGCAGTTCGCGTATAACATCCTTGGTCTCCATTTTGCCCCTCCATAGTCGGAATGAAAATTTAAATCATTTACTCTGATTATATCAGGAATGCTCCCAAGGTCAAGCAACGCGCGGTTGCGGAGGGATCACACGACCAGATTTATAAGTATACCGCTGAGCGCGCCGAGTATGAACAGCAGCGCGATGACCGTCAGGTTCTCGCGGCGGTCCTTATTCGTGCGCAGCAGCACCAGCAGGCCGATACCGGCGTTTGACAGCAGCCCCGCGAACAACCCGCCGAGCCCGATGATACCGGAGAGATACGCCTCGGTGATGACGACGGAGACGGAGCAGTTCGGGATAAGCCCGAAGAGCGCGAGCAGCAGTTCACCGACGACAGGCGTTGCGAACACTGTCGCGCCCAGACGCTCGATACCGACAAGCTCCAATATTATATTCAGCGCAAAGGTGACGGCGATAAGCATCACGGCGATCTTCACCGTGTGCTTGAGCGCCGAGAGCCACACGCTGCCCTCTTCCTCGTCACACTCGCAGTGCTCGCGTTCGCAGAAGCTGTGGATGTTTTTGGCCCGCGCGAAGAGCCGGCTGCCAAATGCGTCGACAAGGTAGCCGAGGACGATACCCATCACAGCCTTTGCCGCGACTATCGCGGCGATCTGCCCGATGTCCGTCGCACCCTTGCCGTCGGCAAGCGAGGAGAGCATGACCGGCAGCATCTCATCCGAGGTGGCGAAGAACACTGCGAGCATTGTCCCCGCGCTTATTGAGCCGGTTGAAAACAGCGTCGCCGCCGCGCCGGATATGCCGCACTGCGGTATCGCGCCGAGCAGGCCGCCCAGCGCGGGGCCCGCCTTGCGGGAGTATGAGTGCAGTATGCCCTCGTCAAGGCGCTTGCTGTTTTCGAGCATTTCCATAAGCAGATATGCGAGAAAGAGAATGGGGATGCTCAGCGCGCCGTCCTTCAGCGCGTCAAGCGCGCAGTCGAGTATAAATTCAGTCAATTAAAGCTTCTCCTGTGCAGATAGAATTTTGCTCTTTATAGTACCTGCTGTGGTCATGTTTGTCAAGACTCGGCGACTTTTTTGCCTGATTCTATTGAATTAGAATAAGTATTCTGGTATTATTAATTATTAAAAAATATTTGAGAAGAGTAAAATAGATGAAGAAAAAGGACTGGACAATTCCATTTACCAGACCGGTCGTTCCGCATGAGCTTTTATCCGCGGGCTTCACGCCGCTGCTGTCGATGGTGCTGTCGCTGCGGGGGATCAAAACTGCCGCCGAAGCGAATGCGCTCATCTCCGGCGGGGAGGAGCTGCTGTGCGACCCCATGCTGATGCTGGACATGGACAAGGCGTGCGAGCGCATCCTGCGCGCGATAAGGGACGGAGAGACCGTCGCGGTCTACGGCGACTATGACGTTGACGGCATCACCTCCACCTGCCTTGTGACGGACTATCTGCGCCGCAAGGGACTCAAGTGCGTGCCATATATCCCCGACCGCAACGAGGAGGGCTACGGGCTCAACTGCGCCGCGCTCGATACGCTCAAGGCGCAGGGGGTGAGCCTTGTCATAACGGTCGACTGCGGCATTACCGCCGTTGAGGAGGCCGCACACGCCGCGCAGATCGGTGTCGACATGGTCATCACTGACCATCATGAGTGCCGCCCGGACGCACTGCCCGAGGTCACCGCGCTTGTCGACTGCAAGCGCGACGGGGACACCTATCCCAATAAGAACCTTGCCGGCGTCGGCGTCGCGCTGAAGCTCGTCTGCGCCTGCGAGGGAGAAAGCTCCAAAATGCTCGAGATGTACGGCGACCTTGCCGCGATCGGCACTGTGGCGGACGTCATGCCCCTCACGGGAGAGAACCGCTTCCTCGTGCGCTACGGGCTTTCCCGCATCGCGAAGGCTCCGCGCCCCGGCATTGCCGCGATGTTCCGCGAATCCGGCACGGACGCCCGCCACCTGACGGCCTCGACCATAGGCTTTTCCCTTGCCCCGCGCCTCAATGCAGCGGGCAGGCTCGGCCAGGCGAGCGTCGCCGCGCGGCTCCTCATGAGCCGGGACGAAAACGAAGCTGCGGCTCTTGCAAAGGAGCTGTGCGAGCTCAACCGCCGGAGACAGAATATCGAGACGCAGATCTGGCAGGAGGCAAACGATATTATCAAGGACTCCGACCCGCAGGAGCCGATAGTTCTCGCAAGTGACCGCTGGCACCAAGGCGTTATCGGCATTGCCGCGTCAAGGCTTGCCGAACAGTATTCACTCCCGGCAATCATAATATGCCTGAACGGCGAGAACGGCAAGGGTTCCTGCCGCAGCTACGGCGGCTTCAACCTCTTTGAAGCGCTCTCGGCCTGCTCCGAGAACTTGACCGGCTTCGGCGGTCATGCGCTCGCCGCGGGGCTGAACATCCGCCGCGACAGGCTCGACAGGTTCCGTGAGGCGCTCGCGGCGTACTACCGCCGTCACCGCCCCGCGCCGCTGCCGGAGGTCTGCTGCGACCTGCTCATAACCGACCCCTCGCTTCTGAGCGTGGAGAACGTCCGCTCGCTCGATATGCTCGAGCCCTACGGCAATGCAAACCCCAAGCCCGTCATGTGCATCTGCGGGGCGACGCTCGAGTCGGCCTCCGAGGTCGGCGGCGGAAAGCACCTGCGCATGCGCGTGAAATTGGGCGCGGCGCACTTCGAGTGCATCTTCTTCTCACATACCGCCCGGCAGCTCGGCATTTCCGAGGGGGACTCTGTCGATCTCGCGTTTACTCCGCAGATAAACGAGTTTCGCGGCAATGTCACCGTGCAGCTCGTCACCGCCGCCGTGCGCCGGCACGACCCGACCGCGCTCTGCTCGGCGATACTCGCCGGGGACGAAAGCGTCAACTGGGCGGCGGCAGCCTACTGTCCCGGCCGCGCGGACTTTGTGCGCGTATGGCGCGCTATGGACAAGAACTTTGCCGTCGGCAAAAACGCCGCGGACGTTATACATCAGTGCATAGCGGGCATGCCGCCCGAAAAGTTCTGTCTGTGCCTTATGGTGCTCCGGGAGACGGGGCTTCTCAGAAGCGAGGACGGCGGCATATACTCCTCCCGCTGCGCCAGTATCTCCGGCAAGGCCGACCTTGAGGGCACTCACCTTATCCGCGCGCTGCGCGCACTTGCGTAGAGGTTATTTATATGGAAAAGGAAAAGATGAAAAACGCGCCGGTCGACGGCGCTCATACTCCGGTAACGGACGCCGCCGCGGCGAATGTCGACCCGGACAAGCTGTTTGAGGAGCTTGAGGAGAAGATAAAGAGCAGCGGCCACCCTATGGATCTCGGCCGCATCAGAGCCGCCTACGAGATGGCGCGCGTTGCCCACTCCGGGCAGAAGCGGCGCGACGGCTCGCCTTATGTTACGCACTGCATCGCCGCGGCGGATATCTCCGTCGACATGGGTCTGGATGAGGACTCCATCATCGCCGCGCTCCTGCACGATGTTATAGAGGACACGAACCTAACCCATGAGGACATCGCCCGTCAGTTCGGCTCCGCCGTAGCGGACATCGTCGAGGGCGTCACAAAGCTCAGCCGCGTGCAGTACACCAGCAAAGAGGACGAGCAGATGGAGAACCTGCGCAAGATGCTCATGGCTATGGCCAAGGACATCCGCGTCATCCTCATCAAGATCGCCGACCGCCTGCACAATATGCGCACGATGGCCTACCAGACCGCCGAGAAGCAGCGTGCCAAGTCCCTTGAGACGATGGAGATCTACGCGCCCATTGCTCACCGGCTCGGTATGCAGCGCGCCAAGTGGGAGCTGGAGGACCTGTCGCTCCAGTACCTCGACCCCGAGGGCTATAAGGAGATAACCGATGCGCTGGACACGAAGATGGACGAACTCGAAGCCTTCATGGACAGCGTCAAGAGTAAGATACAGGCGCGGCTCGACTCCGAGGGCGTGGAGGCCACGATCTTCTCACGCATCAAGCACGTCTACAGCATCTACCGCAAGATGTATTCCCAGCACCTTGACATAAACGGCATCTTCGACCTCTGCGCTTTCCGCGTCATTGTCGATACTATACCCGACTGCTATAACGTCCTCGGCATCATCCATGATATGTTCAAGCCCGTGCCGGGGCGCTTCAAGGACTATATATCCACGCCGAAGCCCAACATGTACCAGAGCGTACACACGACGGTCATCGGCTCCGAGGGCATCCCCTTCGAGGTGCAGATACGCACCTGGGACATGCACCACACCGCCGAGTACGGCATCGCTGCGCACTGGAAATATAAGATGGGCGAGGGCGCAAACGCCGTCGTGCGCGCGGGGGATGAGGACAAGTTCGCGTGGATACGCAGGCTCCTTGAGAGCCAGCAGGAGTCCGACGCGCAGGACTTCTTCCATAACATGAAGATCGACCTCTTTGCCGACGAGGTCTTTGTGTTCTCCCCGAAGGGCGACGTTATAAACCTCCCCGCCGGGGCGACGCCTATCGACTTTGCCTACAGCATACACTCTGACGTCGGCAACAACATGGTCGGCGCGAAGGTCAACGGCCGCATCGTCACCTATGACTATGTGCTTCAGAACGGCGATATCGTCGAGATACGCACCTCAAAGTCCGCGCCCGGTCCCAGCCGCGACTGGCTCAATATCGCCAAGAGCGGTTCCGCGCGCACCAAAATAAAGCAGTGGTACAAGAAGGAGCGCCGCGAGGAGAACGTCATCCGCGGCCGTGAAATGCTCTCCGAGGAGCTTCGGCACAACAGCCTCACGCTTGACGATGTGCTTGACGAGAGCGTTATTACACCCATCCTCAAGCGCCTGTCCTTCGGCACGGTGGACGATCTCTATGCCGCCATCGGCTACGGCGGTGTCACCGCCACAAGGGTCGCGAACCGCCTGCGCGATGAGGCGCGCAATGTTAAGCCCGACCGTAAGACCGCGCTTGAAAAGGTATCCGAGGCCGCCGAGCGGCGCGAGCAGCAGGCGAAGAAGGAAGGCAAGGCTGTCCACGGCATCCTTGTCGCGGGGCTGAGCAATTGCCTTGTGAAGTTCTCACGCTGCTGCACGCCTGTGCCGGGGGACGATATCATAGGCTTCATCACCCGCGGTCAGGGCGTGTCCATCCACCGGCGCGACTGCGCCAACTGCCGCCGTCTGCTCTCGCAGCCCGGCAATGAGGGGCGCTGTGTCGAGGTCGAGTGGGCAGGCAAGGTGGACGACAGCTATCAGACCACCGTCGTCATCACGGCGAAGGATCGCTCCGGCATCGTGCTGGATATCGCCGCGGTGCTGAACGTGCTCAACGCCAAGGTCCGCACGCTCTCCGCGCGCGATAACGGCGCGGGCACCGCCGTCACCTCCGTGACGCTGGAGGTCAAGGACGCGGCAGAGCTTAAATACGTCATGAACAGGCTCTCCTCAATACAGGGCGTCATATCAGTTGCAAGAAACGGAGACTAAATAATATGAGAGCAGTTGTTACAAGAGTCACTTCCGCCTCCGTCGAGATAGGCGGGGCGGTACACGGAAAGATCGGCAGGGGCTTCCTTGTGCTCCTCGGCGTGCATCAGGACGATACCGAGGCCGAGGCGCTGAAGATCGCCGATAAGATATGCGGCCTGCGCGTGTTTGACGACGCCGACGGGAAAATGAACCTCGCCCCGGCGGACGCGGGCGCGGCGGAGCTGCTGATAGTCAGCCAGTTCACGCTCTTTGCCGACTGCAAGTCCCGCCGTCCCGGCTTTTCAAAGGCCGCGCGGCCCGATAAGGCGATCCCGCTTTATGAGCTTGTCATAAGCCAGTGCCGCGAGCGCGGCTTCAAGGTCGAGACGGGCGTCTTTGCCGCCGACATGCAGGTCGCGTCCGTGAACGACGGGCCCATAACTATTATAATGGACACAAAGGAGCTTTGAGCCATGCTTATAAAAACCATCCCCGTAGGCCAGCTTGAGGAAAACTGCTACGTCGTCACGAACGAAGCGACGCTTGAGAGCGTCGTCATCGACCCCGGCGACGAGGCGAACACCATTCTTGATTATCTCGAGTCGAACACACTCAAGTGCGTCGCCATCATGATAACGCACGGGCACTTTGACCATGTCGGCGCGGTCGATGCTGTCGCCGAGGAGACGGGCGCGACCGTATACATGAACGAGCTGGATGACGCCAAGCGCCACCAGAACAACCATTCGAGCTACACCCTGCGCGACGGCGGCATATACTACTCTGACGGCGATGTCATTGACGCAGCCGGTCTGAGCTTTCATATCATCGCCACCCCCGGCCACACCCCCGGCGGCGTGACCATACAGGTCGAGGACTGCCTCTTCACCGGGGATACGCTCTTCAAGGGCAGCTGCGGCAGGACTGACCTTGACGGCGGAGATATCGATCAGGAGCTTGCCTCCCTGCGTAAGCTATGCTCCCTCCCCGGGGACTATGAGGTCTACCCCGGCCACATGGACAGCACCACGCTCGAGCGGGAGCGCATGTTCAATTATTATTGCCGCAGCGCCATGCAGGGCTGAAAGAAAAGGAAAAAACTCAAATATCTGTGGAAATTGTCTATTGAATTTCCCGGCAGCTTGGCGCATAATCTTTCGAGATTAGATAAAACGATAGGAGGTTTCGCTATGAAGCGTTCTACAAAGATCGCGCTCATCACGAGCGGCGGCGATTGCCAGGGGCTGAACGCGGCGATCCGCGGCGTCGGCAAATCGCTGTTCCAGCGCATGGACAATGTCGAGATATACGGAATGTATGACGGCTACCGCGGGCTCATCGAGGGCGACTATAAATTCATGGAGCCGCAGGATCTCTCCGGCATCCTCACCGAGGGCGGTACTATCCTCGGCACCTCGCGCCAGAACTATGTTCCTGGCAAGGACATTGTGGACGATAAAGGCAACAGCGTCATCCCCTCAATGCTCCAGACCTATAACCGCCTCAATCTTGACTGCCTTGTCATCATGGGCGGCAACGGCACGCAGAAGAGCGCGAAGCTCATCGCCGACGCGGGCATGAACGTCATCACCCTGCCCAAGACCATCGATAACGATATCTGGGGCACGGACACTACCTTCGGCTTCCAGAGCGCCGTTGACATTGCGACGAACGTCATCGACTATATCCACTCCACCGCAAGCTCTCACAGCCGCATCTTCGTCGTGGAGCTTATGGGGCGCGACGCCGGCTGGCTCACGCTCAACGCCGGTATCGGCAGCGGAGCCGATGTTATACTTATCCCCGAGATACCCTACGATCTCAATAAGGTCGCCGACCTTATTGAGGAGCGCAACCGTCAGGGCAAGCGTTATTCCATCATCGCCTGCGCCGAGGGCGCGGTCTCGGTGGACGATATCAAGCTTGACGAGGAAGCCAGCCGCCGCAAGCGCGAGAACAGCAAGCACTCCACCGTCTCCTATGAGATCGCCGACCGGCTCGAAAAGCTCACCGGCAAGGAAGCGCGCGTCACCGTACCCGGGCACTATCAGCGCGGCGGTCCTCCCTGCCCATATGACAGAGTCCTTGCAACGCAGTTCGGCGTTGCCGCGGCAGACCTTATCATCAATAAGCAGTATGGCCGCATGGTCGCCGTGCAGGGCGGGCAGATCGTGTCCATCCCGCTGGAGGACGCGGCCAGCAAGACCAAGTTCCTGCCTGTGGATCACCCGATGATCCAGGTCGCACGCAAGATGGGCATCAGCCTTGGCGACTGATACATAACAACAGATATTCTCCGGGTGCAGACTGTCACAAACTGACAGCTGCACCCGGAAATTTTTACGCCTTCTTTTACTTTATGTGAATTAAATTATGCAAATCAAAATATGTAAATGATATTAAGTAAATAATAATATGTAAATTCCGGGACGGCTGCATGCAGCCGCCCCGGAAGCTTTTTTATTTGTTCTTGTCCTTTGATCTGAATATGAGGGATATCAGCAGCCCGAAGAACACTGCGGCTCCGAGCCCCGCGGATGCGGCGGTGAAGCCGCCGGTCAGCGCGCCTAAAACTCCGTCCTCTGTAACGGCCTTCTTCACGCCCTTTGCGATAGCGTTTCCGAAGCCCGTGAGCGGGACGTTCGCACCCGCGCCCGCCCAATCGGCCAGCGGCTGATATACACCGAGCGCGCCGAGTATCACGCCCGCGACGACGTAGCTTGTCAATATCCTCGCCGGGGTCAGCTTCGTGTAGTCAATGAGCAGCTGCCCGATGACGCACAGCAGCCCGCCGACGGCAAAGGCCTTGAGATATTGCAGCAGCACATCCATTTATCGCTCCTCCGTTTCAAACGCTACCGCGTGGCATATCCCCGGTATGCTGCAGCCCTGCTGGCAGGACACCGGGGACATGAGCGCGCCCGTCGCAGCAAAGAGCACGCGTGTCCATACTCCGCGCTCCAGCGCCGGCAGAATGTGCCCGCCAAGCACCGAGGCGCTGCATCCGCAGCCCGATCCTCCCGCGTGTACGTCCTGCGTCTTGAGGTCGTATATCAGCACGCCGCAGTCCATGTAGCGCATGCCGAGCTCAATGCCGTCGCGCCGGAAAAGCTCCTGAAGGATATCGTGCCCGATAGCGCCGAGGTCACCGGTGAAGATCGCGTCGTAGTAGTCGAGCGTGCGTCCGGTGTCCTTAAAATGTGCGTTCAGCGTGTCATAGGCCGCGGGAGCCATCGCCGCGCCCATGTTGTTCGCATCGGTTATCCCCGCGTCGACTATCCTGCCCGGCGTCACGCAGCTTATGCGCGGGCCGTGTCCGTCTCGGGAGAGCATCACGCAGCCCGAGCCCGTGACCGTCCATTGGCTCGTCGGCGTGCGCTGCCCGCCGTATTCGAGCGGGAAACGGTACTGCCGCTCTGCCGTGCAGAAATGCGAGCCGGTGAGCGCGGCGGCGGTATTGAATCCGCCGCCGTCTATCAGCAGCGCCGCGAGGCACAGTGCCTCCGCCATTGTCGAGCACGCCCCGTATAGCCCGAGATAGGGCAGCTCACTGTCCTTGAGCGCGAAGGAGGAGCTGACGCATTGGTTGAGCAGATCCCCGCCGAGGACGCATTCCGGTTCGAACGCCGCGCCGCCGGCCTTGCCGCGGCATATGCCGAAGCATTGGCGCAGCATGCTCGTCTCGGCCTTCTCCCAGCTGGCCTCGGCAAAGTACGAGTCCTGCGATACATAGTCAAAGCAGTCCTTGAGCGGCCCTTCGCCCTCTTTCTTTCCCGCCACCGCGGCCGATGCCGCGACGCGGACGTCTGCCGTCAGCTCTATCGTCCTGCCGCCGATCCTTTTAGCCATGCTCCTCCGCCCTTTCAAACTCAGTTTTATGAGTATTATTTCCGGAACGGAGTAAAAAATGTATAAAAAAGGCTCCCCTTGTTGCAAGGGGAGCTGTCAGCGCAGCTGACTGAGGGGATAAAAACCGCTCTGTCTGCTGCTTCTCAATATGCAAAGTGCCTACCGTTATTCAAAATCAAGTTCCGTCACGCCGAAGTATTTTTCCGCAAAGTCCACGCGCTCGACCCGGAATTCTTTCCCGCGCAGATATTCAAGTGCGCCTGCGTCCGTCGGGAATTCGAAGCGCAGCCGGTAGGAATAGAGCGCCTGACCGTTTTCGCCGAAGTCCTTGTTGAAGCGCTCGCGCCCGTACTTCCCGTCGCCGAGCAGCGGCCAGCCCGCATGCGCCATCTGCGCGCGTATCTGGTGCGTGCGCCCCGTCAGCAGCCTGCACTCCACGAGCGACAGCTGACCCTTGCTGCACAGCACCCGGTACTCCGTGACCGCGGTCTTGCAGCCCGGCTCGGGCTTGTCTTTTATAAATACCTGGTTTTTCTTCGCGTCCTTGAACAGATAGTTCTCAAGCCTCCCGGAAGCGGAGCGCGGCTTGCCGGATACGGCGCAGAGATAGAACTTCTCGATTTCTCTGTCGCGTATTTTCTCGTTGAGGATGCGCAGCGCCTCGGCGTTTTTCGCCGCGATGACGATGCCGCCGGTGTTGCGGTCGATGCGGTTGCAGAGCGCCGGGGCAAAGGAGTTTTCCTCCCTGGGCTTCCATTCGCCCTTTTGCGCCATGTACGCTTGAACATTCGCGATGAGCGTGTTATAATCCCAAGTACCGGCGCTGTGGCACAGTACGCCCGGCTTCTTGTCCAGCAGCAGGATGTTTTCATCCTCGTAGACGATCGTCAGCCGCGGGGTGCCGACCTTGAGGTAGGAGTTTTCCTCGCGCGGCTTTTCAAAGAACTCGTCGTTTATATATAATTGAAGTATGTCTCCCGCCGCAAGGCGCGTGTCGCGCTTTGCGCCCTTGCCGTTGAGCTTTATGCGCTTGAGACGGATGTATTTTTGCAGCAGCGATTCGGGCAGCAGCGGCACGGCCTTGCCGATAAACCTGTCGAGACGCTGCCCGGCGTCGTTGTTTTTGACTGTCAGCTCTTTCATGCTGTGCAAAAACCCCTTTGTTCCAGTGATTTTCTGAATTATACTATATAAAATTAGTGTTGACAAGTCTTGACAAGTAATCTATAATACTAAGGCGTCTGTGCGAGGTGCGTGTATGTTTCTTAACCTGAGAGAGATAATCGAGATTCCCGGCGGCTCGGTTCCGTTCGAGTGCGAATTGGAGACGGAGGGGCTGGATTTCCCGCAGATAAAGGAATATAAAACAAAGCCCCACGCGGAAGGCCGGGTCTATAATGAGGCCGGAGTGCTCCGGCTGGAGGGGGAGCTGACCGCAGAGATGATCTGCGTCTGCGACCGCTGCGGCTGTGAGTTCGAAAGCGTTAAAGTGACCCCGCTTGATGCCGTCATCGTGGAGGAGAACACCGGTGACGATCCCGAGCTTTTCACTCTGGAGGGCGACGGGATAGACCTCAGTGAAGTTCTCGAAACCTGCTTCATTCTGGATATGGAGACGAAGTTCCTCTGCAAGGAGGACTGCAAAGGTCTCTGTCCCACATGCGGCAAAAATCTCAACCTCGGCCCCTGCGGGTGCCGGAAACAAATTGATCCAAGATTTGCTGTGCTTGAGCAGCTTTTGGATAAATAACGCAAAACCGAAAATTAGAGCTGCTCAAAACAGCCGTCAACAGGAGGTGTCAACATGGCAGTCCCGAAAGGAAAAGTATCAAGACAGAGACGTGATAAGAGACGTTCTTCCGTTTGGAAGCTCACCGCTCCCAATGTGATAAAGTGCCCCAACTGCGGCGCTTTCTGCATGCCTCATCGTGCTTGCAAGGCCTGCGGTCAGTATAATGGCCGTACCGTCATCGCTGTTGAGGAGAGCAAGTAAAGGATGCTTGAGGAGGAGAGGCGTCAGGCCGCTCCTCCTCAATCCATATTCTGCCGTAATTATTAGGAGGAAACTGAATGTCAAGACCTCTTGTTGCAATAGTAGGCCGGCCGAACGTCGGCAAATCGATGCTGTTTAACCGCCTTGTCGGGCGCAGGCTCAGCATCGTTGAGGACACCCCCGGTGTCACACGCGACAGGCTCTATGCCGAGTGCGAGTGGTGCGGCCGCAAGTTTGACGTTGTCGATACCGGCGGCATCGAGCCGACCACCGACAGCGAGATCCTGCTCTATATGCGCGAGCAGGCGCAGATTGCCATAAATTCCGCGACCGTTATCGTCCTCGTCACCGATATCCGCACCGGCGTTACCGCCGCGGATAAGGACGTTGCCAATATGCTCCTGCGCTCCCGCAAGCCCGTTGTGCTCGCCGTGAACAAGGCAGACTCCACCGGCGCGGAGGATCCCGCCATATACGAGTTCTATTCCCTCGGCCTCGGCGATCCTATCGCCGTCTCCGCCGTACACGGCCACGGCACGGGCGACCTGCTTGATGAGTGCCTGAAGCACTTCCCGCCCGCCGAAGAGGAGGACGAGGAGGACGACTTCATCAAGGTCGCCGTCATCGGCAAGCCGAATGTCGGCAAGTCCTCGCTCATCAACCGCATCCTCGGCGAAAAGCGCCTGATCGTCAGCGACATTGCCGGTACCACGCGCGACGCGGTCGATACCATGTTTGAAAACGAGCAGGGGAGATATATGTTCATCGACACCGCCGGCATCCGCCGCAAGTCGAAGGTCGATGAGAAGATCGAGAAGTTTTCCGTCATGCGCTCCCAGCTCGCTGTCGAGCGGGCGGACGTGTGCATCATCATGATCGACGCGCGCGACGGCGTCACTGAGCAGGACACCAAAATCGCGGGGCTTGCGCACGAATCCGGCAAGGCCTGCATTGTCGCGGTCAACAAGTGGGACCTCGTCGATAAGGAGACCGGCACCCTGGAGAAGATGCGCAAGGACATCATGCGCGATCTCAGCTTCATGAGCTATGCGCCCATCATCTTTATCTCCGCCGCCACCGGCCAGCGCACCGAAAAGCTCTTTGAGCTTATTAACTTCGTCAATGACCAGAGCAACATGCGCATCTCCACCGGCATGCTCAATAACGTTCTTGCCGATGCACAGGCGCGTGTGCAGCCGCCCACGGACAAGGGCCGCCGCCTGAAGATATACTATATGACCCAGACCGGCATCAAGCCGCCGAACTTCGTCATTTTCTGCAACAGCCGCGAGCTGTTCCATTTCTCCTACCAGCGCTATATCGAAAACCAACTCAGGACCGTTTTCGGCCTTGAGGGTACGCCCATCCGCATCGTTATCCGCCAGAAAGGGGATAAGGAATGACGGTATATATACTCCTGCTGATCCCGACGGCGTTCTTCGCCTATATGTTCGGCGGGCTTGACACGATGGTGCTCGCCTCGAACTTCGTGTTCCGGCGCGGCCTGTGGAAGCTTGGCCGCGGCAATGTGTGGCTTTCAAACTTCCGCCGCATCTACGGCGTCGGCGGCTTCGTGAAGCTCCTGCTCGTTGAGCTCGTGAAGGACCTGATCCCCATTTTCATCGGCGGCATCCTTCTCGGCATCAAGGGTCACGCCGAGGCGGGACGCGCCTTCGCGGGCTTCTGCCTGACTCTCGGCAGGCTCTATCCCATTTACTATGACTTCAAGGGCAGCCATGCGAGTATATGTCTGGTCGTCTCGGCCTTCGCCGCGGATACGTCTCTCGGTATTGCCGTGCTGGTTGTCACCGCCATCGCAACGCTCTCGACGAAGTATCTCTCCCTCGGCGCTGTCATAGGCGCGCTTTCGTATATCGTCCTCGGCATCCTGATCGTCGATGATTCGCTCCTGCTGCGCCTCGGCATCTTCACGTCGGCGCTCGTCATCTTCAAGCACCTCCCGGCGATCGTCCGCGTGCTGAACCGTACCGAGTCGAAGCTCGATTTCAGTGACGACATCACCTATAAGCTCGACGAATAAGAAATCATCGCTGTTCATACGGACAGCGATGATTTCTTATGTTCATATCCATTCAGTACCGCATATCCCACAGGCACAGCCCCTGCGCCGGAGCGGTGAAGCCCGCGTTTTTCCTCTCGCGGCTATGGAGCGCCGCGGCGATGTTCTCTGCGTCACGCTCGCCGCGCCCGGCTTCGATGAGTGTCCCGATGATGATGCGCACCATATTATATAGAAAGCCGTTTCCCGTCAGCAGGATGCGCAGCTCGCCGCCCTGCCGGTCGATCTCAATGCTTTTGAGCGTCCTCACCGCGGATTTCTTCATGTGCCGGTTCGAGCAGAAGGCCGTGAAATCGTGTTCCCCGGTAAGCGCCTGCGCGGCACGGCGCATCGCGTCCGTGTCGAGTGCGCCGGGGTAACGGTAGACGTATTTTCGCTCGAACACGTTCGGCGCGTCGCTGTTCCATATGCGGTAGAGATAGCTCTTCTCCGTGCATGAAAGCCTTGCGTGGAACCGCGGCGGCGCTTCCTCGAGCGACAGCGCCCCGATGTCCTCCGGAAGGTACTGCCGCAGCCGCGCGAGAAGCTCCTCGCAGTCCATCTCCGTCTCTGCCCGGAAGGAGCAGACCTGCTGCTTTGCGTGGACCCCGGCGTCCGTCCTGCCGCAGCCTGCTATTTCCACCGGCTGCCCGAGCAGGCTTGTCAGCAGCGCCTCTAACTTTTCCTGTATGGTGTTGCCTGTGTTGCCCTGCTTCTGCCAGCCGCTGTACCGGCTGCCGTCATAGCAGAGCGTGAGCTTGTAATTCTTCACTGCCGTCCCCTCCGCGCCTCAGTTTACACTATCGGCGCGCATCATGCAAGACACATTTGTTAACTATTTGCTTGCTCATAAATGCACAATTGTTAAAAATACACATATCACGCCGCATTTTCTTGACGTGAAAAATACCAAATTCATTACATTTAAGAATTGAAGAATCCCGCGGAGAGTGGTAATATATTAACAATAAATTGGGTCCATAGTTTTTATGGATCAGGCTCATTGAGCTATAAATCAGAAAAGAGGTTCGAACATGTATACAGACGCTTATTTGGCAAAGTTCGTTCTGCCCGAGGACCTTATGCAGACGCTGAAAAACTCCAACTGCCTCTGCTATCCCGAGACCAAGGAGCAGCTCATCGAGATGTGCTACGGCCCCACGCACACCTCCAAGTTTGACGTGTGCTACAGCATCGACGGCAAGGGTCTTGTCAAGGAGGCCGAGGTCGTCCGCTGCAAGAACGGCACCGCCGTCAACTTCATGGAGGACTATATGCGCCGCCGCGATCCTGACTGCATGCGCATCGGCGACGATCTGCCCACCGATAAGCCGCGCTTTTCCGATGTCTACGGCTATAAGTTCTCCAAGCTCCGCAAGGAGACTATGGAGTGGCTCGGCTCCCAGCGCCTTATAATGCTGCCCTTCCACGCCGGCGGCAGATATTACGGCTATGAAAGCCTGATGATCTGCCCGATGAACGCCGCG
>CAKTIH010000015.1 GCA_934565615.1 uncultured Oscillospiraceae bacterium
AGAACTGCGGGCAGGCTGGGCTTACCCTCGCGGCGCATGAAGCTGCCGGGGATGCGGCCGACGGCGTAGAGCTTCTCATTGAAGTCCACGGAGAGGGGGAAGTAGTCGATGCCGTCCTTCGGGCGGGCGGAGGCGGTGCAGGTGACGAGAACGGTGGTCTCGCCGTACTTTACGAGGACCGCGGAGTTGCATAGCTCTGCGAGCTTGCCGACTTCCATGGACAGGGGGCGGCCTTCGTACATGATCTCGTACTTCTTGTAATTCGGAAATTCCTTATGGGTGATTATCATTTGCTTTCTCCTTATATTTCCTGCACTTTCCGACACTTAGCACTTGAAGAAAGGCCGCGCACGGCGGCGCTTCTTCAAATACTAAGCTACCGGAAAGCACATAGTTTACATTGTTGAGGGAAGTTTTTTACTTTCTGATCGAAATAAAAGCATGGAGACAATATTCAATTGTCTCCATGCGGTGAAAAACTTCATAAACCTCGGTGCGCAGAGCAGAAGCTTACTTACGAATGCCCAGCTTTGCAATGATAGCGCGGTAGCGCTCGATATCCTTCTTGGCAAGGTAGTCCAGCAGACGGCGGCGCTTACCGACCATCTTGTACATGCCCAGACGGCTGTGATCGTCATTGGGATGATTCTTGAGGTGCTCGGTCAGCTCGCGGATACGCTGGGAGAGGATAGCGATCTGGACTTCGGGAGAACCGGTGTCGCCCTCATGGGTGGCGTTGTCGGCGATGACCTGGGTCTTGACTTCTTTAGTGATCATAGGTGTTATACCCCTTTCAAAATGTTACTATACCCTGTGTCCCGGCAGCGGGCGGAAAGGTTACCGCGATAGCGGCATGACCCCGGCGCTGAGAGCACGGGCGCATACTGGAGTATAATAACATCTGCGCGCGCAGGTGTCAAGTTTTTACTGTGTTTCCGACGAATTATTTTGCTTCGAGATTCGCTGCAAATTCAGATATCGCGGCAAGGCCGGCCTTGAGCGTCTCGGTATCGCTGGCGTAGCCGATACGCATGCTGTGGGGCTGCTCGAAGCAGTCGCCGGGCGTGACGAATGCGCCGGTCTCATGGTACATGCGAGTGCAGAAATCGTAGGACGGGATATCGAAATCGTAATAGACGAGCGCGGTCGTGCCCGCCTGAGGCTTGGTATAGAAGAAGTGCTCGGAGGAGCGGACCCAGTCGTCGAGTATGGCGAGGTTCGTGCGCACGATGCCGGTGTTGCGCGCGATGAGCTTGTCCTTATGGCCGAGCGCGATGGCGGCGACGGCCTCATCGAACATGCCGCAGCTTATGAGGTCATAGTCCCTGTGGGAGCGGAAGGCAGCAAGCGCGGCCTCATCGTGCGTGGCGATCCAGCCGAGACGCAGACCGGCGAGCGAGAACACCTTGGACATGCTGCTGACGGAGATGCCCTTCTCGTACAGGTCGGCGACGGATTCGCTCCAGACATCCTCCTGAGTGAGGTGGCGGTAGACCTCGTCGCAGAGCAGGTACGCATCCACGCTGCGGGCGATCTTGACTATCTCCTCCAGAAGCTCCTTGCCCATGAGCGCGCCGGTGGGGTTATTTGGGTTGTTGATGCAGATCATCTTCGTGTCCGGGGTGACAAGGGCGCGCAGCTCGTCAAGGTCGACAAGATAGCCGTTCTCCTGCTTGAGGTGCATGACGGCAAGGTCTGCGCCGATGGACTCGGGGATAGAATAGAGCTGCTGATAGGTCGGCATGATGCTGATGACGCGGTCGCCCTCGGAGACGAGGGAGCAGAACACGTGGTGGTTCGCGCCCGCCGCGCCGTGGGTGGTGATGATGTTCTCAGGCTTCACGGTCTTATACAGGCCGCAGATACCGTCAAGGAAATCCGGGCGGCTGTATATATCGCCGTAGGTCAGGCGTCTTGCGCAGAACTCGCGCAGGAAGGCTTCCTTATCCTCCCCGGCCAGCTCGAACAGCTCGTCGAGCGACACCGAGTCGACGCAGGTCTCGGCGATGTTGTACTTTGCACCGACCTCGTACTCGTTCATCCATTCCTCTACCGCAAAGGGCTTGATCTTCATGTTCAGATTTCCTCCTTAAAATAAATAGTAGTTTATATAGTAAGCTATGAATAAATGCGTCGGATGGCCGAGCGAGAAAATTTTCTGTCTGACGAAATGAGCTTTTTGCAGGAATACTTTGTGTATTTCAAAAAAAGCTCATGAAGTCAGGCGGATAAATTTGCCGCTCAGACACCGACAGTCATTTGTTCAGTGCTTACTCAAAGAAAAGGCATCCGCGACCGAACCTTATCCAGCTTGCGCCGGAATACCTACGGTTCAGTCACGGATGCCTTTGACCCTCCACCCGGTGATGAAGGAAGCATATATATTAAGCTTGGCTGGATTGTACCGCGCAGGCATCAGTTTGTCAAGAGGAACGTTACGCGGATTTTTTGTTTTCTTTACCTGTGATACATGGTATTATAGAATCACCCAATACGAAAAATTTTTTACAAGGAGGAACCAGCATGTCCATAAAAGAGATCAGCTTCCCTTCCGCCAACGGGCGCGACACCATCAAGGCATGGGCCTATACCCCGCTCGGTAAGCCCAGAGCAGTCATCCAGCTTATCCACGGCTTCGGCGAGCACTCCCGCCGCTATCTGCACATGATAAGCAAGTTCCAGGCCGCGGGCTTCGTCGTCTATGCGGACGACCACATCGGCCACGGCAAGACCGCCTACGACAGCGGCACTATGGGCGACCCGCACTCCGGCGGCTACATGACCTATCTCAAGGATGAGAAGGCGCTGCACGACATCGCCGTCAAGGATTACCCCGGGCTTCCGTACTTCGTGTTTGGCCACAGCTGGGGCTCGATGCTCGGCCGCGCTTATGCCGCGCTCTACGGCGACGACCTCAAGGGCCTCATGCTCTGCGGCATCGTGTCGCAGTTCAAGGGCTGCGAGATCGAGCTGCATGACCCGGAGATAAAGGCCGCCGTCGCTGCCGATCCGTACCAGCCGGTCGGTGACTGGTTCGGCAAGGTCTTCCTCGATATGACCGCGAGGATCGAAAACCCCAACGGGCCGTCAGACTGGATCGCCTGCAACCCCGATATCGTTGCCGACCACGCGGGCGACATGTTCAACGGCTTCGATGTCACGCTGGAGCTGGTGTGGGATCTGGTGGAACTGTACGGCTTCATTGAGCGCCGCGAGTGGGCAGAGATGGTGCCGCCCTCGCTGCCGGTGTATCTCATTTCCGGCGACTGCGACCCCTGCGGCAACTACGGCGAGGGACTGTACCATGTGGCGAACCTGCTTGCCGAGAGCGGGAACAAGGTCAGCGTCAAGGCCTACAGCGGCTACCGCCACGAGATACACAACGAGCTTGAGCTGCGCGACGAGGTCGAGGCCGGGCTCGTGGACTTCGTAAACGGTACTATATAATTAAAAGCATCTCAGAGCTTCTTGCCGGCAGGTAAAAATCAATTGAATAAATTTGGTTCTAAACTAAAAGTTGGGGGTAACCGGGAAAACCGGTTACCCCCAACTTTTAGTTTAGAACCTTTTTGGCATATTACCCGCGGCTTATACTTCTGAGGTATCTGCGGCAGGAAGGTCCTTATGGATCGCGTCAAGATAGTTATAGAAAGTGAATTTTGATATGCTCAGGTATTCATACACGCGCTCGGAGGACTTGGTGATAAGGAAGGCGCCCTTGCTGTCAAGATATCTGATGAACTCTATTTTATCGGCGCGGTTCATTTCGCTGACGTCTTTGCCTACATGCTTCTGCGCGCCCTCAATAAGATAGTCGAGAACCTGAGAAACATCCTTTGCGAAAACCTCGATGGGCCTCTCCTCGGGATCGGAGTCCGTGCGGATGCCGGCGGGCGCAGGGACGACAGCATCCTGAGACGGTATCTCAAAACGGTTATACTTGCGCAGGTAGTGCTCGAACTTGACAGTGTCCGTGATGTCCGTATTGATGCAAAGGCTCCCGATTATTTTGCCGGCATCGTCCTTGAGAAACATGGTCGAGGATCTGAGAAGCTTTCCGTCCTGGGCGTTGATGACATAGTTGTACCTGTCCCCGTCTTTGACTGTGCCGCGCAGCACCTCAAGCCCAAGATTAGAGCCGCAGTCGCCCTCTTTTCTGCCGGTGATGTAGCCGTTTCTGATGCTGACTATGGAATGGTTATAGTCGCCTGTGAGGTCATGGAGGATGATCTCGCTCTTTTCGCCGAACTGATTTTCCAACATGTCCATCAATCTTTGCCAAAAGTCCCAATTGTCTCGAACTGATTTCATAAATGCCGCCTTAATACTTTTTTGCCTTACAGCGCTTGCTTTGCGGAAAGGTGATGTCCATATGATTCTAACACAATTTACCGGCCATATCAACAAAAACAAACTTTTTTTAAGGCATTTAGCAAGCCCCGGACACTCAGAAGGAGAGCAGTTTCCTGCATGTGAGCTCCATTTCCTGCATGGTCATAGACATGGGATTGAGATAGAAGAGGTCTTTCATGACCTTGTCGCCTTGAGCAATAATGTGCGGTTCGCCGTCGCGGAGAAAATGCAGCACCTCTTCAACGCTGCGCTCCTCATCGTTTATATGTATGCAGACGCGCGGTATAGGCTGCCCGGCTTCGTTTGGATAGGAGCGTTCAACGGTAAAAATGGGCTTGTCTTTAAGGATATCCTTTGCAAGCAGCACCTGATTCTCGGCGTCGTCGAGTCTGGCAGAGCTGTCCTCGGCCAGGAACTGTTTGAGTGCGGAGTATAGGCCGACGATCTCCTCCCTTCCGGTTTTCATCATTCTGCCGAGCCCCGGAGAAGGAAAGCCGAAGTCGATTATCGTGTCGATAATGCGGGACGAGCCGACTATAAGCCCGCTGCTCTGTGGACCGTGCAGATCCTTGCCGCCGCTGAAGCAGGCAACGTCCGCGCCGCCGTGAGTGTATCTCCACAGATTTTCCGCCGGGGGAAGCATCGCGGCCGCGTCGAGTATCACAGGGATCCCGTAGGGCTCAACAGCCTGCTTCATCTGCGCCAGTGACGGCGCTCCGATGGACACCCAGCCGGATTCAAGATAGTAGGCGGCGACGGTGTTTTCGTTTATTGCGCTGCGGATATCCTCGATCGGATCGGCGGGGATATGGTTAGAGTTGCCGAGCTCAATGGTTGAAACACCAAGCTGCTTGAAAACGAAATCGTAGGGGCTGAAGTGCGAACGGTAAATAATGACGTTGCATTTTGCAAAGTCCTGCCTTGAGACATATTCAAGCTTTTTGCCAAGCTTGAGAGAGACAGCGGCAGCCAAGCACAGGTAGACACCGCAGGCACAGCCGTTCGACACGTATGCCGCCTCATTGTTTGTCATCTCGGCGATCCTCCTGCCGACCTTGCGCTGCAGATCCTTGATATCGCAGAACGCCGTCGAAGCGTCCGCCATATCGGCGAGAGTTTCTTTGCTCATTTTAGAACCGCCCCATGCGGTATAAGTACCCATAGCATTTATATATCTGTCGACACCCAACTCTTCATAAATACCCATTGCCTCGCATTCCTTTCAAACAAAAAGTTTTGAACCCAACAGTAAAGCACAGCACTTTTGTGCAAAAAGTATACAACTACGGCAGACAAATGTCAAGGAAAAGAAGAAAAATAAAAAAATAGACAAAAATATATTGACAAAAAATCAGATAGATGGTACTGTGTAGCTGACAAAAAGTAATAAATGCCAGAGAGGTGCAATTATGGATAGGATCGAAGAAAAGCTGAACCGGCTTGGCATAGAGCTTCCGACGGCTCCGCAGCCGGTTGCCAGCTATGTTCCGGCAAAACGCTTCTGCGGAAATCTGGTATACGTGTCCGGGCAGGACTGCCGGAAAGACGGCAGGCTCCTCCGGGAGGGCAAGCTTGGGGCGGACGTCACTGTTGAAGAGGGCGTCGAATGTTCGCGTCAAGCGGCGGTAAACTGCCTTGCCGCGCTGAAAAGCTGTATCGGCTCGCTTGACAGGGTGAAGAGCGTTGTGAAGCTTTTAGGCTTTGTGGCCAGCGCTCCCGGCTTTGGGCATCAGCCATATGTCATGAACGGCGCGTCCGATCTGCTGGTTGCCCTTTTCGGGGAGGACGGCTGCCATGCTAGGGCTGCTATCGGAGTAAACGAACTGCCGTTCAATACGCCGGTAGAGGTGGAGATGATTTTGGAGGTGGAGCCTGACTGAATATTATGCCGGCTTATAAAACTATCTGACAAAAGGTGAGGTGTTATCTTGAAAAAAATCTTTGACTGCATGGAAAGGATCATCCGCTGCGTATGCTACGCGCTGTTTGCATCCTTTCATATCCTGGTTTTTGTACAAGTGTTCACGCGCTATGTCCTCGGCAATTCTCTTACATGGACCGAGCAGGCGGCCAGATATCTGTTTATATGGATGATAATGCTGTTTGTCCCCATTGTGACGAGAGGCATGGACAACCTGTCCTTTGACGTTATCCTCGGAAAGCTGCCGAAGAAAGTAAGAGACATCACGGTCACGGTCTCCGACGCGGCTATCGGGCTGTTTGCCGCGTACTGGTGCTATTGGAGCCTTCAGCTCTGCATCGTTTCTCAGGGCAGAATGTTCCAGGGGCTGCACATCGCGAAGAACTGGGTGTACGCTGCGCAGCCTGTCGGCTCATTCCTGCTGCTCCTGTTCAGCATCGAGCTCGTGATAAACAAGATCAAAAAAATAGCAGGGACTGATTATAAGGAGGTAGACGGCTGATGCTTTGGGTTCTTATTACGGTGTTCCTTCTTGCCATGTTCCTCGGCATGCCTATCGCGTTTGCAATGGCTGTTTCCGCCGCGCTTACCTTTATAGTCACTCCGGATATGAACAGCATCGACGTCGGTATCAAGATGTACAGCGCGATGGATTCCTTCTCCCTTATGGCGATCCCGTTCTTCATGTTCGCCGGTGAGCTTATGAACGACACCGGGATCACGGAGAAGATCATCAAGTTTGCCCGTTCCCTCGTCGGCAGTATCCGCGGCGGCCTTGGCCATGCGACCGTTATAACCGGCGTTATCTTAGCGGGCGTTTCCGGTTCCGCCGACGCCGACACTGCGGCAATTTCCAGCCTTATGGTACCAGCGCTTGAAAAAGAAGGCTATGACAGAGGCTTTTCGTGCGCACTGACTGCCGCGTGCGGGAACCTTGGCCCCATCATCCCGCCCAGCATCATGATGGTCATCTATGCCGGCGTCACCTCGATCTCCATTGCGGAGCTGTTTATGGCCGGTGTTATCCCCGGACTTATTATGGCTGTAGGTTTCAGTGTCCTTGTGGTCATGCACGCGAAGAAGAACAACATTGAAAAGGATAAGTTCGGCGGCTGGAGGGTAGTGGGAAAAACCTTCGTCCAGACTATATGGGCGCTCATCATGCCCGTGATAATTATCGGCGGTATCTCCTCCGGAGCCGTTACGGCTACCGAAGCCGGCGCGCTGGCTGTTTTCTATGCGCTGGTTTACGGCTTCATCTCCAAGACTCTCAACGGCAGGATACTTTTAGGCTGCATAAAGAACGCCGCGAAGAACGCTACCGGCCCGATGATCATCATCGCCTTTGCGTCTCTCTTCGGATATGTCCTTACATACAACAACCTGTCGAGAATAATCGAGACTGCTGTGCTGTCGTTTACCACCAGCGGCACGATCCTTTATTTCATTATCTTCATCATTATCTTTATTGCCGGCATGTTTATCGACCCGACAGCGATACTGCTGATGGTCGTGCCGATCTTCCTGCCCATGATAAAGACATTCGGACTCGACCCGATACATTTTGCGATGGTGTGTCTGCTCAGCCTCTGCACCGGCGGAATGTCTCCTCCGGTGGGAATGCTGCTGTACATAACCTCCAGCGCGACAGGCACGGATCTGAGCCGTGTTATAAGGCACTGCTGGGGCTTCCTGCTCGTCGGCGTTATAGTCATATTCATGGTCATCTTCTTCCCCGCGCTCGTCACCTTCCTTCCCACAGCCATGTACGGCTGATAAGCATGTACTGTTCCGTCTGAGGCAGACGGTAAAATAAAAAATGGAGGAAAAAACATGAAAAAAGTACTGGCACTTATCCTTGCGCTCGTGATGGTGTTCGCACTCTGCGCGTGCGGCGCTGAAAGCGCAGCCCCCAAGACCGATGATGCGGCAGCACCGGCGGCACCGGAAGAACCGGCCGCAGAGGTCATCGAGCTGCGTCTCAGCTCCGATAACTCTCCCACCGACCCCATCTGCAATGCGATGTACCTGTGGTCCGATGCGGTCAAGGAAGCCACTGACGGCGGCCTTATTATTACGGTCTACCCCTCTGCGCAGCTCGGCGATGCCGAGACCGCGACTCAGGGCTGTGAGCTCGGCTCAATCGACATCGTTCAGGGCGACACCGGCGTTATCTCAAACTGGGTAGCCGACTACGGCCTGACAGCTCTGCCCTTCATAGTCGCCGACTACGAGGAGGGCGAGGTCATGTTCTATGAGTCCGATATAGTCAAGAACATGGACGCAAAGCTTCTTGAGGAGTACGGCATGCGCGCTCTCGGCTGGGGCTGGAACGGCTTCCGCCAGTTTGCGACCAAGACTCCGCTTACCGATGTGGCGTCATGCAAGAACATCAAAATGCGCTGCCCCCAGATCGATATCTATATAAAGATGTATGAGACGCTTGGGATGAATCCCACCATCGTTTCCTGGAACGACGCTTATACTGCGATCCAGTCCAGCCTTGCAGACGGCCTCTGCTGCCCCGCACAAGCGATCTATGACAACGGCTTCCACAAGCTCTGCACCAGCATATGCCGCTCTAACCACATGCTCAACGTCTGCGGCCCCGTTATCAACGAGAAGGTGTTCCAGTCCCTGCCCGAAGAGTACCAGACCATTCTGCAGGACGAATGGATAAAGGTCCGCGATGAATACCTCAACCCCACTGTTTCCGGTTCTGAGGATGAGTACTTCGCAAAGTTTGAGGCCGAAGGCTGCACCGTTACCTCTTTTGAAAACAAGCAGGAGATCATTGATCTCTTTAAGCCGGTTTGGGAAGAGGAAGCCGAGGAGAACGGCTACACCGATTCTCTGTTCGCGCTCTATGATGCCTTCGGGATCGCACATTGATTGAACACAGCATATTCCGCATTGGATGCCGCGCCTGCGGCATCCAATGCTATATCAAGCGCGGCATGATACGGTGAGCCGGCGCAAAAAGGAGGGAAAGGCATGAAGCTGACATGGCTTGGTCAGGCGGGCTATATTTTCACCACCCGCGGCGGGACAAAAATAATGGTCGATCCGTATTTGTCCGATAACCTGTTTAAGCTCAAAGGAGAGAAATTCAGAAGATGCGTCCCGATCGATGAGAGCTTCCTTCACTGCGATATAGACGTTCTCGCGCTTACGCACGATCACGATGACCACACCGATCCGGTCAGCATCGGGAAGCTCCTGAACAGAGAGAAGAAGCTCACGGTGCTCGCGCCCCTGAACAATTGGGCACGCCTGCGCAGAGCCTATGACGCGAAGCACAACTATCTTATGTTCGATGCTGGCATAGAGGTGTGCGTGGGCGATGCGGTCATCAAGGCGGTCCCGGCTGCGCACAGCGACGTGAGCGGCATAGGCATTGTTGTTGATGACGGCGAGACGAGCGTATACCATACCGGCGATACGATGTTCCGCCGTGATCTGGCGGACGGCTTGGAAAAGCCCCCGGACGCCATGATCTTCCCAATCAACGGAGTGGGCAACAATATGAACGCGAAGGACGCAAAGCGCCTTGCCGGTATTGTCGGAGCGAAAAAGCTTTTCCCGATGCACTGGGATATGTTTGCATCTTTCGGCTGCGACGTGAATGACTTTATTTCACTGTGCAGCAAGGATGAATATGACATCGTCGTCCCGCCGTATTACGAAGAGGTCGAGATATGAGCGGTAAGTTAAAAAGAGTTCGGCTGTCGTCCGGGAAGTGGAGGGCGGAGCTTTTGCCGGAATACGCCTGCAATCTCATAAGGCTCCGCTGCGGTGAAGAGGACATTATCAGAACGCCGGCAAGCGACGGGGAATTTGTGAAGGATCATATCGTATACGGGACAGCGTTCCTCCTTCCGCCGGACAGGACGATCGGCGGCAGCTTCTTTTTTCAGGGGAAAGAATACCGCCTGCCGATAAACGACTCACGCAAGCTCAGCAATATTCACGGGCTCATGAGCGACGCACCGTTCAAAACGGTGTCGCTCACCGAAAGCGCCGCGGAATTTGTATATGAAAATAAAGGGGAGAGATACCCTTTCCCTTTCAGAGCCACTGTGAAATGCTCGCTCGACGAAGGCTGTGCTATGGAGTATTCCTTTGAGAACACCGGCGGCGGCGATATGCCGCTGCTCTTCGGGCTCCACGCGAACTTTGCGGATATGGGCTTTGTGAAGGTTCCTGTCGAAGAAGAGATGCCGATGAACACGGAGACCCTTGTGCCGGACCTGAGGACGGTACCGCTGAGCGGCGTGGGCAGAGAAATAAGAGACGGAACGGATCCGCACGGCAAAGAAATATCCTGCTTTTTTACCGCCGCCGGAAAGCGCGCAGAGATAGGCGATTACAGCTTTACGGTTTCTGACACATTCAGCCATTGGGTCGTTTGGAACGGTACGGGCTGTGAGGGATTTATAAGCGTCGAGCCGGAAAACGGCCCCGTCAACGGTCTCAAGACAGAAGGAAAGTACGCACTTATACGAAAAGGCGGGACCCTTCGCTTTACGACAGACATAAGGAGAAAATAACTATGAGCAAAAAAGCAATAGTGACAGGCGCCGGTCACGGTATCGGCAAGACTATCGCCATTGAGCTTGCAAAAGCAAGCTACGATGTAGGCATAACTTACAGCGGAAGCTCTGTCGAGCAGATCAACGACACTCTTGAGCGCATTCTTGCCGCCGGGCAGAAGGGCTATATCGAGCGCATGGATCTGACTGACGCGGCCAATATCAAGCCTGCAATGGATGCTCTCACGGCAAGCCTTGGCGGCCTTGACGTGTTGGTAAATAACGCAGGCGCGACAAAGTTCGTCCCCTTCATCGATGTTACGATAGACCAGTTCGACCAGCTCATGAGCATAGACTATCGCGGCACGTATTTCTGCGCGCAGTACGCGGCGAGGCATATGATAGCCCACGGCGTCATGGGGGTCATCATCAATATTGCCAGCGTCCACGTTTACTATAATTTCCCCAAGGCCAGCATTTACGCGCCCAATAAGGCCGCGGTTGAAAAGCTTACTCAGCACATTGCGCTTGAGCTTGCGCCGTACGGGATCCGCTGCAACAGCGTATCTCCCGGATACATCAAGGTCACGGATCCTGACTCCGTGCCCGCGCGTGAGAAGATGATGGTGTCCCGTATCCCTGCCCAGCGGATAGGCCAGCCTGTCGAGATCGCAAATATGATCCGCTTCCTCATCTCCGACGAAGCGGAGTATATTACCGGTTCCGACTTCCTTGTTGACGGTGGCGCGCGGCTCCCGGCCCTTCTTGATAACGTATATGTAAAACAGGAATAAAACAGGAGGAACGAAAAATGTTTGATCTTACAGGCAGAAAAGCACTTGTTACCGGCTCTTCCCGCGGCCTTGGAGCGGGGATCGCAAAATGCCTTGCAAAAGCCGGCGCGGATGTCGCCGTTAATTACACTACCGAAAGCTCAAAGGAACGTGCAGAGGCGGTTGCCGCAGAGATACGCACAATGGGACGCAAGGCCATCATTGTTCAGGCGGACGTCAGCAAGGAAGAGGACGTAAAGCGCATGGTGGAAACCGTTGAGAAAGAGTTTGGCCGCATCGATATTCTCAGCTCAAATGCCGGCATCAACAGCAACAGGAACATTTATGATCTTGAGCTTGCAGAATGGCAGAGAATACAGGACACCAACATTACCGGGGCGTTCCTTATGGCAAAGTATGTCGTGCCTGTAATGGAGAAAAATAAGTTTGGCCGCATCATCTTCACCTCTTCAATGGTCGCGCAGCAGGGCGCGCTGTTCGGGCAGGTCCACTATGCTTCCACAAAGGCTGCGCTGTTAGGCTTTGCCAGAACACTGGCGAGAACTGTTGCCAAAAACGGCATAACCGTCAATTGCGTCGCGCCCGGCACGCACATGACCGAGACGCTCAATGAGATACTTGTCAAATCAGATCCGCACAGGCTTGACTCCGTTATCAAAAATACCCCAGTCGGACATATCGGTACATGCGAGGATATAGGCTATGCCGAGGTATATCTTGCATCCGATGAAGCCGCTTTCGTCACCGGCGCAACGCTTGACGTAAACGGCGGCTGCTACATACGGGCGTAAGCCGCGGCGGTACAGGCAGCTTTGTCTGAGGTCCCGGTGCGGTTTTACGAATACAAAAGAAAATGAAAAATGCCCCATGACCAAGCGCTTCACGCTCGGTCATGGGGCACGGTAATTTATTTGGGACGCTGTCTCTCAGATGAACACGTACTTCTTCAGCCGGTCGAAGGCCTCGATGAGCCTTGACTTCGGCAGGGCGAGATTCATGCGGATGGACTTGGGATAGATGAAGTCCTCGCCGTTCTGCCAGATAACGCCGCAGCGCACGCCGCGGTGCTGAAGCTCCGTTATGCTTATCCCGTGCTCGGCGCAGTAGCCCGCGCAGTCAAGGAAGAGCATGTACGTCCCCTGTGGGCGCTGGCAGCTCACGCCCTTGAAGTTCGCGTTTATGAAATCGCAGGCGTATTCAAGGTTCTCGTCAATGACATGGCACATTTCATCCGCCCACTCCATGCCCTCCGGGCTGAAAGCGCCGATAAGCGCATGCATGGACAGGACGTTGCATTCATTGTAGTGGCTCATTTCGCCGCGGCGGACGACGCGGTCACGAAGATACTTGTTGTAGATGATATGGTACGAGCCGACAAGCCCGGCCAGAGAGAAGGTCTTGCTCGGCGCGTAGAAGGCTATGACGCGGTTTTTCGCATCCTCGGAGACGGACTGCGTCGGGATATGCTTGTGCCCGGGCATGATGATGTCCGACCATATCTCGTCGGAGATAACGATGCAGTCATTCGCGGCGTAGACTTCCATCGCCTTTTCTATCTCCCAGCGCTCCCATACTCTGCCGCAGGGGTTGTGCGGTGAGCAGAAGATGGCGAAGTGGATGTTGTTCTCCTTTATCTTCCTGTCCATGTCCTCGTAGTCCATGCGCCAGATACCGTTCTCGTCACGCTTGAGCTCGCTGTGGACTATGACGCGCCCGGTGTCGTCCATCGTGTGCGTAAAGCCGACGTAGGTGGGGGAGTGGATGAGTATCTTGTCCCCGGGCGAGGTGAAGCTTTGCACTGCCGAGCTTACGCCGCCAAGTACGCCGTTTTCGTAGCCGATGTGCTCCGGGAGCAGCCCCTCGACGCCGTTGCGCGTGCGCTGCCAGTTTATGATGCTGTCAAAGTATTCATCCGGCAGGGCGAAGTAGCCGAAGTTCGGCATCTCCATGCGCTTGAGTATTGCCTCCATAGCCGGGGGCGCGGCGACAAAACTCATGTCCGCGATCCACATCGGGATCGTGTCAAAGCCCTCGTCGGGCTGAACGCCTGCAAAGGGTATCTTGTCAAAGGCCAGGGAGTCCCTGCCGTGCCGGTCGAGAACTGTTGTAAAATCGTATTTCATTTCTAAGCCTCGCTTTCGTGTACCGCTTATCTGCTGTCCGTCTTGCGGCAGCTGAAAAGTATTATCTGCCGCTCCTTTGCAATCTCGCGCAGGAGCGCCATTGCCTGTTCAAGGCGCGTCTCGTCAAGGTTCACGAGCGCGTCGTCTATTATCAGCGGGCAGGTCTCGCCCTCGGGCAGCGCAAGCTCGCACACCGCAAGGCGCACCGCCAGATACATTATGTCCAGCGTGCCCGCGCTCAGATACTCCGCGTCGCGCGCCACAACGTCGTCCTTCGTGCGTGCCTTCGCCGTGAAATCGCGGTTTATGAGCACATCGGAGTAGCGCCCGCCGGTCACGGCAGACATGTAGCCCGCGGCGACGCGCCCGAGCTCCGGGGAGAAGCGGCTCTGTATCTCGGTGTCTGCCTCGCGCAGCGTGTCGATGGCGAGGTTTATCGCATCGTACTCGTCGCAGATGAGCTCGTACTCTTCCTTCATGCAGCTCAGGCTGCTGGAGAGGACGAGCGGGTCGCCCATCGCGGCGAGCCGTCCGTTTATCCCGGCGATCTGCTGGCTCAGCCGCTCAGCCTCGCCGCGCGCCGCGGTCAGCTCGCGTCCGAGCCGTGCGGCCTCAGAGTCGCCGGAAGCGAAGTCGAGCTCACCCAGTGCCGATTCTTCGAGACTGCTCTGCATATTGCGTGCGCTCTCGTAAGCGCGGCGCGTGTGCAGCTCCTGCTGCTCTGCGTCCTTCGCACTCTCCCAGAGCTGCTCGTACTCATCAAGCGCCGCCTTTATTTCGCCGCCTGACCGCGCTTGGTATTTTTTCAGCAGCGCCGTCTGACGCTCAAGCGCCGCTGCCGCCGCTCCGCGCTCCTTGCCGTAGCGCAGCAGCATCACTATCGCGCCGACGCAGAACACCGCTGCCGCGATCATGAACGCGAGCATGTCAAGGCTCGTGTACAGCGCCGCTGCCGCGACTGCCAGCACCATCAGCACTATGCCCCACAGAGGCTTCGGCTTCTTCGCCGCCGCGGCGCGCAGCTCGCTGAGCTCGTCAAGATCGGTCTGCACTTCCGCTTCAAGCTCACTTGGCTCACGGCTGCCGAAGGGGCTCGCACCCAGCTCCTCGCGCCGCTGCGAGAGCAGCGTCATCGCCGCGTCGTGCTCCTCACTGCTGCGCTGGAGCTCCTCGCGCCCGGCGTTCAGCCGGTCGAGCGCCTCGCGGCGCTGGCGGCGGCGCGCGTCCGTGACTTCCTGCTCAAGCTGCGTGCAGCGAGCTTTCGTCTCCTCAAGCTGCTTTTCGAGGGACTCAACGTCCCCGATAGAGCCGCCCATGTCGTCAAGTCTGCGCTGGGTGTCGTCCATCTTCGCCTCAAGCTCCGGCAGCATGCCCTTGCGGTTATAGCGCCGTTTGCGCTGCCATGCGCGCAGCCGTTCGTCAGCCTCGCTGAACGATCCGGATTCTTCACCCGTGGAGACTATCGCGTTTATCCGCTTCTCAAGCTCCGGGCTTCCAGAGACGGCGACCGTCCCCTGCGCGATGAACGCGCTGCGGCGGAACACGTCCCGCGATACGCCCGTCAGCATCTCCCCGGCGTTGCTGCCGGTGAGCTCCTTTACCGGGACACTGCTGCCGGTGTACACCGCTGTGAAGTCGCGCATCGGCGCGCTCTTCGTGCGCGTTCTGCGGGTGATGGTGATATCGCGCCGGTCGGCGGTCAGCTCCATGCTGCCCTCCATCGGCGCGCCCGACCACGGGGCGTAGCGCAGCTTGTCGGGCAGGTAGCCCGCGCGGGCACGCTCCGAGGAATCCACCCCGTAGAGCATCGCCATGATGAACGCGCACCATGTGGATTTGCCGCTTTCGTTCGGCGCGTATATGACGTTCAGCCCGTCGTGCAGGCTCAGCGTCTCGTTTTCCAGCTTGCCGAAGGACGCCGTCAGCTTATTGATCTTCATGCTTTGCGACCTCCTCCATGTTATCGAGCGCGGCGAGGCCCCAGCGGGCGGCCTGCTCTATGCGGCGGCGCTGTTCATCGTCGCGCGCCGCGTCGTATTTTGCCCGGAGCTTCTTAAGAAACAGCCCGCGCAGAGTGTCGCCCCCCGCGCGCTCCCATACGCTGCGGCGCAGACGCGTCTCGTCGCGCAGCTGAAGCTCGAAGAACAGCTCCTCAAGGTTATAGTGCAGGCGGCTCAAGTCGGGGCTCGTGTCCGATTCGCCTGTGAGTATGATGCGGTACACGTCCTTCACCGTCTCGTCCGGCAGCGAGGTGTGGATCGCGAGCAGGGGATCGGTGCCCGTGACGTCGATCTTCAATATCTCGTACCGGCGGCTCGCGATGCATACGGGCTCCAAGCTGCATTCGCCGTCGCCGAGGGTGACGATGCTCACGGTCTTTTCACCCGTCTCGTCAAAGCCGCGCCCCTCCGGGCAGCCGGGCCATGAGTACCACGTATCCCCGGCCTTTTTAAGGCCGCTTGCTTTGTGGACGTGCCCGAGCGCGGCATAGTCCATGCCGCTGGCTCTGAGCTCGTCCTCGCTTATGGGGTCGTAGACCGAGTCCTTGACGCCCACGTCGCCGTGGATGCACAGGATGTTCAGTAGTCCGTCCTCGTGCTCGGCGTGAAAGCCGCGCAGCATCGCGCCGCTGCGCTTGTCAGTGAAAGCCGCGCCGAACACGCGCACGCCGAGCTCCGGCAGCGTGACGGCTTCAATATCCCCGGAGGTGAACACGTGTACGTTCTCCGGGAGCTTGAGGCGCGCGTAGACGGATTTCGGCAAATAGAAATCGTGGTTGCCGGGGGAGATGAATACCGGCGCTGCGATCTGGCTCAGCGAGCGGCAAAGCTCCTCGCCGGTTTCGTAGTATGTATTTTCGCTGTCGAGCAGGTCGCCCGCGAGCAGCACCAGCTGCACGCCCTCACGGCGCGTAAGCTCGGCGATCCGCGAAAGCAGCGCGCGCTGCTCTCCGCGGCGTATAGCGGCCTTGCCTGCCGGGAGCCCCTCAAACGGGGAGTCCAGATGCAGGTCGGCGGCATGGAGGATCTTTATCTTGCTCATGTCAGTCTTATCCCTTCGGAGCTCAGGCACCTGCCCGTCTCCTGGTCTATCTCGAATATGCAGCCTTCAAGCTTCGTCGGCCCCTTCGCGGCCTCGTAGCGCCGCGGCGGGTCGCCCATAAATTTGCCAATGCTCTGCTCCGGGTCGATGCCGAGCACGGAGTGTACCGCGCCCGTCATGCCGAGGTCGGTGATATATCCCGTGCCCTTCGGCAGCACGCAGGCATCCGAGGTCTGCACATGGGTGTGCGTACCCCAGACCGCGGAGGCGCGGCCGTCGAGCATATAGCCCATCGCACGCTTCTCACTCGTGCCCTCGGCGTGGAAGTCCACAAGGATGATCTTCTCCTTTATCTCGGCCATGTACCCGTCGGCAATGACAAAGGGGTTGTCAGTGTTGCTGTCAAGCGTGAAGCGCCCCATCAGGTTCAGCACGCAGACATCGCCGAAGGGCGTGGAGTATACGTTGATGCCGCGCCCCGGGCACTGCGGGCCGAAGTTTGCCGGGCGGAGAATTTTGCGCCGCTCGTCAAGATAGGGCTGAAGCTCCGTGCGCGTCCATGTGTGGTTGCCGAGCGTGATGACGTCCGCACCGGCGCGGAGGATCGCGTCGGCCTGCCGCGGCGTGATGCCTACGACATTTGCGTTTTCACCGTTAACGACGGCAAAGGCGATGTTTTGTTCCTTTTTGTATTCTTTTAGGCGCTTCTCCAAAAAATCCAGACCCGGCTGGCCGCACACGTCGCCGACCGCCAGTATTCTTACGCTCATATATATCCCTCCGATTTGACTGAGAGTTGTTTCATGCTTTTATTCTACCACAATTTGCCTCGATGTATCAACGCATTTTGCGCACATAATATAGATACCTGATTATGGAGGTGTAAAAAATGAATAAAAGAAATTTCTATGTCGGTATGGGTATGGGGCTGATCGTCGGCAGCGCGGCCATGATCGCGATGCGTCCCAAGAAGCACCCCATGAAGAGCGCGGTCGGCCGCACACTCAAGGCCGTCGGCGATATTGCCGATTCCGTCTGCGATTCTATGGGCTGGTAAGAGCGCGCAGCCGAACGCAGCCAGGCAAAATTTTTCCAATAAAAATAAAATTGAAAAAAGGTCTTGCATTATTCTTCCGACTGTGCTAATATAAACAAGCTCTCAGTTGAGAGCTTACATGCGCCGTTAGCTCAGCTGGATAGAGCGTCTGGCTACGGACCAGAAGGTCAGGGGTTCGAATCCCTTACGGCGTGCCACGAAAAAGCCTGTAATCTCAATGGTTACAGGCTTTCGGCTTTTTATAGCCATTCCTCAAAAATCACGATTTGGCGCACATTTAGCGCACAAGCCCGAAAAAACGGCTGTACTCCGGAAAAGGAGCGCAGCCGTTTTTGCTTTTCTGCCGATTCTGTATGCTGAAGGCCGCCCGCTCTTATGCCTGTCGGCGGAGGAGTGAGTTTGCTATGCACTCGCTCGCGTCGGCGTCGGCCTCGGCGATAAGGTGAGAGTATATGTCGAGCGTGGTAGATGTGCGGGAGTGGCCGAGCCTCCGGGAGACGGTAACGATGTCCTGCCCGTTATTGATAAGCACGGAGGCCACTGTGTGCCTGAAAGCGTGCGGGTTGATGTGCGGCAGCCCACGGCGGGCGGAGAAATCGGAGACCCAAGCGGAGATCGTGTCCGGGTTCATGGGCTTGCCGTCGTTCTGGACAAACAGGTAATCAGTCCCCGCCCATTGGTCGCCGTTCTTGAAGCGCAGCTCGATCCACCATTGCCGGTAGCTCTTCAGCAGAGCCATAGTCTCGGCGGGCAGCTTCAGATAGCGCACGTCTCGTGTTTTGGTGGCGTTTTCCTGTATGCCGGTCTGAGGGGTGTATATCAGCGTCGAGTCTACGGTGATCTTGCTGTTTTTGAAATCGACCTTTGCCCACTTGAGTGCGGCTATTTCCCCGCGGCGGCAGCCGGTGACAATGAGGAGATTCACAAGCGTGCGCCATTTGATAGGCTCTTCGTCCAGCGCGTCGAGTATGCGCGGCAGCTCCTCAGGCTGGAAATAATTTACCTCCCGGCGTTCGGGCTTCGGCGGCGTTGCCTTTGCGGCCGCATTGTATGATACAAGCATTTCCCGCTCTGCCTGAGCAAGTATAGCGTGTATGCAGCGGTGATACTCCAGTATTGTTTTGCCTGAGAGCGGGCGCGTGTCCTGCTCCATTACGAAATACTTCGCGAGCGGGAGCTTCAGGCCGGTGCAGAGCTTTTCCGCCGACTCCTTTGATACCCTGCGTCCGAGACAAACGGCGTCCACGGTTGCCGGGGATATGCCCGCGGCCTCTGCAGCGTCCTTGTGGGTCATTCCGCGCTCTTTCAGTACGGCGGCCATATCTCCGGTCAACCGGGCTTTCGTGCCCGCTCTGCGCACGCCCTCGGCGGCCAGAGACTTATAAAAGCGGTTTAGGTGCAGCGGGCGGATGTCCGCAAGCTTCATGTGTCCGATCGCCGGGTTTATGCGGCGCAGCAGCTCCCGGTATGAAAGCACTGTGCGCGTCTTGCACCCGCTCCGCTCTTTCAGGTCAAGCACATACTCGGCATATTCTGCGAAGCTCTGCCGGTCGTCTGCCTGGTACCCTTGGGAAATCTCCCGCTCAAAGTCCATAGCTGCACACCGCACGGCTTTCTCCATTTGCCTTTCTGTCATTCCGGGAGCGGGAGTCCATGTCCGGTAATGGCGTATCTGCTTTCCGTCCAGATCGCGGCCTTTGGTGACTGTGATCTTGTAGGCCGTGCCGGTCTTGCCGTCAATCCTCTTTATGTTCGCCATCGGGTGTATCTCCTGTGTTAATGGGCACTGGGTCAGAGACGCTGATAAAAATTTCATCTATGAGTTCTGTAGCCTCATATAAAGCGTTTCTTGATGAATATAACTCGTTTACATCAAATGTGAGGGCGTCTGATAAACGATACAAAGCAACTTCTAAGCGCTCTCTGGCGGTTATAACGGGATCTGCGAATTTCATTGCGTTGCATTTGAGTTGCTCGATAGTTGGGAAGTTTGCTTTCAAATCCTCACAGAGTTTATCTAAAGCGATGGTTTCTTCACGGACTCTGCATAAATAGTAATTCAAATAATCATCACTTTCGATTAAGTCACTCAGCGCACAGTAATGATGAACAGATGTAAACGCATCTCGCAAAACAAGGATAGCATCTTCTGAAAGCCCAGTATAATTACACACCATCTGCATATTTGCCTCAGAACTCTTTACATCGCTGAGCCCCAATAGATAATCTGCGGAAACCTCAAAATAATTAGCAATGAATTTTAGAGCCTCCCAATCGGGGGAGGAAGAACCATCTGCATAATAGCCGATAGCCTGTCGAGTCTTACCCATGGCTTCGGCAAGCTCTTTTTGTGATTTACCATTTTCGGCCAAAAGCTCGCGTAATCGTTTCGGGAAATCTGCATTATAGTTTTCAGGTAATGTTTCGCGCTTGCGTGGCATATCAATTCACTCCGTTTTAGCAAGAGTCTGTTGCTCTTTTGAAATTTTGGCAAAAAATCATTGCACATTGCTGTTGCGGCATATATACTATAACACGAGCAAGAAATAATTGCAACAACAATTTGGAGGTAAACAAAATGAACAATGGCGAAATAAAAAAGTATGCAGCGGAGAAAAAGGTTCGTATCTGGCAAATTGCCGATAAGTTGGGAATCGCAGACTATAGCTTGTCGCGGAAATTGAGACATGAGCTTCCGGACGAAGAGAAAGTGCGCATTATAAACCTTATCGATGAAATCTCCGCCGAGGGGGGTGTCTTGATATGCCGCGCATGAGGACATTAGACCAAGCACACGCGTGGATCATGGAGCGGGACCCTGAAACGGCGCTCACAAAGACCGCACTGCGGCGTCTGGTGACGACAGGGCAGCTCCCCGCGGTGCGTGTCGGCGGTAAGTACCTCGTTAATCTTGAAGTGCTGGAAAGCTTCCTGAACGGCTCAAATATCGTGCCGTTTCCAGCGCTGGAACATCAGGAGGCAATGCAATGAGCCTCGACAAAGAAAAAGCCCGCTCAGGTGCGGCAACACCGGAGCGGGACAGAGAAACGCGAAACCCCTTTGAAGAAATCGCAATTCCCGCTGATCAGTATATCACAAGCTCAATGTCAGAGCAAGGGGAGCTTCGGGATTATATCCCGCTCGGCCCCGACAGTCCCGTCACCGGGGCGGTTCTGGCAAAAATGCTCGATTCTACGCCGCGGGAAATCGCGAAGAGAATCCAGAAGCTGCGCTGCGCAGGTGTCCCGATCTGCGCGTCGACCGGAGAAACACCGGGCTATTACATTGCCGAGGACGCAAACCAGCTTGAAGAGTATCTGCGTTCACTCAAAGGCCGCTTGCATGAGATCACGGCCACGGCAACGGCGCTGGGGAATGTGCTGGACGAAATGACCGGCCAACAGCGCATAGACAGCTTCTGATTTGAAAATCCTGCTCCCTTGATCACGGGGGAGCGGGATTTCGCCTTGGCGCGGCGGCGCTTCTTCCAATCTCGATAACGGCACGGTTTAGGACGAAACCAGAAAAGGAGCGGGAGCATGAGCAGTACGGCGGTGATATGGCTGACCCGAAAATATATCTGCAAAAACGGAATAGTCGAGAAAACCAAATTCCCCGCCCGCGTTCCGGCAGGAACAACGAAGAGGGAGCGCAAGAAAGAGATCGCCCGTGCCTCCCGCGCAGCTGACAACGCAGAGCGGGAGCTCGCCCGGTGGCTGAACAATAATTTCTCCGCTGATGAAGATGTGCATTTACTCCTCACCTATTCAGAGCGGGGGTATGAGCGCTTGCAAGCGAGAGCTGCGCAGCTCATGGCCGACGGTATCCGGAGTGAGGCAGACGCGCTTTTCATGGCCGCACAGAAAGAGCTTGAAAACTTCGTCCGCCGCGTTCGGTACGACGTCGGTACTGTTGAGCTCCGCTATATCGGGATCACGTCCGACATGGACGGTGACACGGGAAAGCCGGTGCGGCTGCATCATCATGTGATCATCAACCGCGCTGCACTCAAGGCTTGTATGGCAAAGTGGGCACGGATGGGCTTTTTCATGGAAGAAGAGCTGTACCATGTCAACGGCGATTTCACGGCGCTTGCGCAATACCTTATCCGGCAGGTGCGTTATATCCCGAATGCCAAGAGATACACGCTCTCGCGCAATCTGACGCCTCCTGCTGTATCTGCGCCGGTGGAGATCGTCAGATATACCGAGTCCGAAATGCGCGTCCCCCGCGGCTGCACGCTGCTTTACAGAGCGCCTTATACGCGGGGCGCGTCTCAGTATGTGCGATATTTTGACCCCAGCTCAAAGGCCGACAGCAGCCATACATACCCGCTTGGAGCGGAAGATACCATGCCGCTCCGCGGCAGACAGACACGATCAGAGAGGCCACAGACGGCCACATAACAAGATTTTGGAGGTTAATCATGGAAGTCAATATCAGAAAGTTCACGCTCTCAGCATCGGATTTTTACCAGATGGCAAAGGGAATCATAAACTGCGGTGAAGATTATGTGGATATCATTTTCAATCCGGGTGAGGACGGGCTTCCGAGCGAAGTTTCCTTTACCAGCCGCCGTGCGGTATACGGCAAACCGGAAGAGACGCTGAAAATATTCAGCTTCGAGTCAACGGTATAAGGCCGGGGTATGCGCCCTCTGCTATGATGTCTGCCCGGAGCGGGACATTGAAGCAGGAGGTTATTCTATGAGCAAACCGAGGTATGATTGGTGGGGCTATATAAAGCTGATCCTTTACCGCTATCCGAATTGTCAGCGCGTGTCAGAGCGCCGCGCGGTTGAAGAGGCCATACAGGCCACAAAGGGAAAGCGCGATGCAAAACAGCGCCTGGAGCTTATACGGCTGGTGTATTGGGCAAACACGCGGTATAACCTCCCCGGCGCGGCGCTGAAGCTGTCCGGAGTCAGCGAGGCAATGGCCAAACGGTGGCACGGAGATTTTATCCGTGAAATCGCATACAGTTTGAAGCTGGTCGAGCGGGAAAAGCCCAGTGTTTTGAACGGTTTCGAGCGTTGCAAAGAGGCAAGATAAATCCGGAGAAATCGGAGTCCCTAAAAAGGAAAAAATCAGAGCGGGAATTGACCCGCTCTGGAGACTATATTTCACGCTTGCGCAATCAGCGGCAGAAGAGGGCAGCTTCAGGCACACGGCACCAAGAGTCGGAACGGAAAACCTGAGAAAACCTGACGTTCCGCATATATACGCGCGCGCGGGTGAGCTTCGGGAATCCTCATGTGTTCAGAAAGCCATACATGGCGCGGAGGCTCTGTATATCGGCGGTCTTTATCAGCCGGGTTATCTCCGCTCTCAGTACGTCAGCTTCGGCGCGCACCGGCTCCCGTTCGCACTCGCATTTCTCGCCGGGGTCAAGTGCCGCCCCGCACTTCGGGCAGGTTCTGTAATAGCTCATGTGTCCCGCTCCTTTCACAGTAGATTCATAGCGAAGATGCAAAGCAGATTTAGCTTTTCGCTGTCCATGCGGTCGAGGTATTTATTTATGATCTCGCGGAGCTGCGCGGCGCGTTCCTGCATCTTGGTATTCCCAGCGTCAGAGCGGGCGCATTTACCTTCGTTCATTATCCCGCCCCCTCTCACATATACAGCACAAGGAAATACAGGTTCTGGAGCTTCTTCAGGCTCAGGGACTGGAGCAGCCTGTATATCTTCCTGATCTCCGCCTCCCGCTCCTGCTCTTCCGTAGACGGGGCTGCCGGCGCCGGGGTATTCTGGATAAAAGATTCTGTCATGTCTATGATCCTCCTTGACGTAATGGAGCGGGCGCGATATAATCTATACACACCCGCTCCGGGTGGCCTTATAAGCTCTTTGCCTGTTGCTTTGGTCGGCGTTCAGGCAAGGGGCTTTTCTCATGCGATGCAGAAGCGGCGGATTGTCGCGGTTTTGGTGAACTGCGCCGCAAGCTCCGGGAGAGCCTTTTTCAAGGCCGCCGTGTCGATTCTGGAGCTTTCCACGGGTTTCCATGTAACTTTGTACTCACCGGCGTAAAGCTCCTCGGAATCGCCCATATACGCCTTTATTTCGTCCTTGAGTGCGTCGGCCTCGGCCTGTGCCTCCTCTACCATGCGCTGCATTTCGCGCAGCAGCCTGATTTTTCTTTCGATTTACTGTGTGCTCATGTTGTATTCTCCTTTTCTTTTTCCCGCTCCTGAGTTGTTTCAAGGCCGGTTCCTGTGCGTTTCCAGCAGTTCACGGGGCTTTGGTTTCGGGGAGATTCCAGAGTCTGTTTCGGGGCCGTTTCCCGTCTGTTTCCGGCTGTTTATCTCTTCCTTAACTGTGATTTAATTATACATCTATTTCCGTACATAGTCAATATGGCAAGGTTGCTATATTTTCGTACATATATTCGTGCAGTATGTATATTGACGTACATATACAGCTTGTGCTATACTGTGTACAGTGGAAAAGAGGCGCAGATAGAAAAAGCGCCCCTGCGGGAAGGGAGAATGGATATGCCGATTTCAAAAGCGCAGCAAGACGCAGTAAACAAGTATAAGCGTGCAAATTATGACCGCATGGAAATGCTTGTCCCCAAAGGGAAAAAAGAGATTATCAAGGCTCATGCCGAAAGCATGGGTGAAAGTGTAAATGGCTTCATCAGCCGCGCGATTGATAACCAGATCGAGCGCGACAAAAGCGAGCGGGAGTGAACCCGCTCCCGCTCCTGTTCCGGGCTTGACAGTCGCCCAACAGGGCATTATAATAACCCTTGGAAGCGTATTCGACACGCCCCCGCCCCTTATTGGTGGAGGTGTGCGGGTATGCTTCTTTTTTCGGCCTCCCGCTCTGAGCTTGACAAGTGCTGCCCTGAACCTTATAATGAACGCAAGGAAGCACTCCCGCCCACCCCTTATTGGCGGACGGGTAAAGTGCTTCCTATTTTTGTGTCCGCTCCCTTGCGGTATCGAGCATGGCGAATAAATCCGAATACGCTTTCGGGTTTGCCCTGGCTCCCTCTCATGGCAGCGCAGGACGCGTCACAAGGCCACAGAAGCAGCACCCGCTCTTCAGGTATGCAGTAATACCACCGAGGCGCGACACACGCGCAGACGCGGCAGGACGGACGCGCGGCGGGGCTTTCCCGCGCTGACTCCCGCTCGCGGCAGCCTCCAGCACGACGCCGGTTCCAGCTCTGGAGCAAAAGAAAAGCCCGTCTCAGCGCTTGACAAAAGCACCGAGCGGGCGGTATAATGAGTATACAAAAAGGCGCTGCCGGTTGACGGTCAGCCCCCTATATGACCATTGAAGTAATCGCCGATCTTTGCGAGGGAGCGGCGATTACTTCTTTTTTGCCTGTATAAACAGGTTACAAATACCGATGATAACCAAGCAAAGTTGGAGAACTTCGTTAGTGCTCATGGGCAGCCCCCCTTTCAGATCAGGGGGCAGAAGCTGCCCCCGTAAGTACAGGGGCTAACCGCCTACCGTTGC
>CAKTIH010000016.1 GCA_934565615.1 uncultured Oscillospiraceae bacterium
TGAAAATCTCAAAATTCGCAAGCGGGTACTCGCTTGCTGTGCTTGCTACCGTATCTTATCCCTACTTATAAAGCGTTACGGACACTTGAAAATACCCGCAAAAGAGCATAAAAAGACGCAAAAAATAGAAGCCACTTTACATCTTCTGTAAAGCGGCCTCTATTCGTCCAGTTTGATCGCTCCGTCAATGGTTGCCTCAATGATCGGCAGGTATTTTTCCGGGCAGAGCTGCAATTTGTGATTGACCCTCTGGCGCTGTTCGGTGTTCTCTGCGACCAGGGAGGGATTGAAGTACCGCTCAACCGGCAGCTTGCAAATCCGTATGAGCTGCAACACCACGGGCACGCTGGGAACCGTCTGCTCCAATTCGATATTGGCAAGATAGCGAGGATCAATGCTGACCTGTTCTGCCAATGCCCTGCGGGAGATATTCAGAGCTTCCCTTGCGGCCTTCACATCGGAGCCGAAGGTTTCAAACCCAGGACAATCTTCAATTTTAGCCATATAACATCACCCTCTTACATTCTATATTTCATAGTATGTTTTTGGAATGATGCTATATGAAGACCATCTACACTTTATAGTTCGTCCTTTGCGTCTTACATTATTCGAGCAGACGAATTATATGCCAAGTCTTGTACGCTATGGTGAAAAAGCAAGTACCTCCCAAAATAGATACTCGCTTTTCATTCATTATATCGGTGGGATGTACCCGAACTGAAGTGCCTTTGTAACAGCTTCAACAGTTGAGGAAACAGCCAACTTCTCAAAAATATGTTGCAGATGATTTGATAGGGTTCTTTCACTCATATACAGTGCATCTGCTATGTCTTTTCGCTTTTTTCCGGTACTGATAAGCTGCAATATTTTCTTTTCCATGCTTGTCAAATCTTCGATGATGATTTCGTCTGTTTCAGCAGGAAAACAGGTTTTCCCATGCGATACATGGAGCAGCGAGGCAATCAGATCATCCGGGCCGATGTTTTTATTCAGAAAACCACATACTCCGATTTTTCTTGCTTCATGCCTATATACAGGAAGATCATACCCGGTCAAGATCATAATTTTTATATCCGGTTTTGTTTTCAGCAAGTGGGCGGCAGCCTCAAGGCCATCGGTATCGCTGAGATTTCCGAGGTTAATATCCATCAGCACAATGTCAATGTCATTTTCAGAAACGATGCTTTCTAAATTTTCAATGCTTTGTGTTGTGATAAGTTCTCCAACCTCACTATATTCTTCCAACGCAATCGAAAGGCTTTTTGCAAAAAGCACATGATCGTCAACTAACAAAATATTGATAAGAACCATCTCCTTTCATGGGTATTGTGATCTCTATGCAAATGCCGTGAGGTATGTTTGCGGAGCAGACCATTGTTCCACCCACACCTTTCACTTGTTCACTAACAGATACAATACCTTTATGTTTTTGTGGATCAACGGCGGTCAAGCTGGATAGCTCTGCTGTTCCGTTGTCACTGATCCGCAATTTTATCACGGCCTTTTCCTGCAAAAGTGTGACCCAGGCACGATCACCGTCAGAGTGTTTATATACATTCGTCAAAAGCTCTTTTATCAAGCGGTAGACAAGCAGAGTGTATGGCTCTACCAAAAACAAAGAGTCGGGACATTCAAAAGATATAGAAACATTCTTTTGCGGAAAGCCTTGTGCAACAGCTTCGATCAAATTCATATAGTTTTCTTTTATTGTCAGATTTTTGAGAAGGACGGGATGATAGTCCTGCATCTGTTCACGGATGTGTATGTTCAAGTTGTCGAGGGTTTCTGTAATTACATCTTGAATGTCGGGTCGATATGCCTTGCTCACCATATTCTTGACAGCAAGCAAATCTTGCAGCACATCATCATGGAGGAAGTTCGCAAATTCTGTTTTCAGCGCTTCTTCCTGCTGCAACTGACGCAAGGCGGATTTGTACTTACTTTCCTTAATTATCCCGGTTTCTCCATGTTTTAGGTTCTGCCCCAAAACAATGTTGCAAACAAAAGCTACAACAGATAGAACATTAACGGAAATAAGCCACTCAGCATAGCCTGCGCCCATGCTCCAAACAAGCAAACCGAGGATAGCGGCCAATAACAGGGAAATAAACAACCGCTGCTTATGGCTGAATACTGTTGATAGGGGCGAACCGTTATGTTCTTTCAAGATAATATTATGGACGCTCATGGAAAACAGAATAACGATCAAGTATACGGCAAAATTCTCAATGTGATCGGTGATGCCCAAGGTGGCAAAGTAGTAAACGAAGAAAGATACCCCAATGGCCACAAATGAAAGCAGGATGGCTTTTCGCTCACTTATCAAAACAAACGCCACTCGTTTCCGATGGTAGGCGATCACAAACAATACGCAAAGGATGTACCCTACGAATTGCAGTCCGTACATACAGGCAAAGGCCCGTTCTGATATTGTAGCACCGACAAGTGATCCGATGCAAAGGGCAAGCAGAAGTATATTTGTTGTTTTTCTGAACTTGTATCCGCTTTCCTGAAACAGAAACATAAAAACGAATTTAATGGAAATATACCAAATGACCGGGCTTAAAAACAGGAATGCTAAATTCGCCATGCCAACTGTTTCAAAGGACAAAAGTATATACCATCCGTCCAATGCCAGCAATCCGCTGAAAAGAGACAGTATTTTGCTTTCTCTGATATTGCAGGCGCTGATGTAGGTGCTATCTATCAACATGATTGATGATAGCAGCATCGGAGCAATGCTTTTGATGCTCAACTGAGATCCTTCGTTTATAAGCCAGGACATATGGAGGATAAGGAAAAAGTGATTTATCAATAATGCTGTTTTCAAAATGATTGATTTCATTATCCGACCTCCTGTCTTTTTTATATTGTAACACACATTTTTGAACAAACTGCGTCCGATCTCATTGTATCAGGAAACTTTCCTCGATTAAAGTATGTTAAATCGTCGAACATTCCTGTCCGACGATTTAACTGAACTTATTTCTTCACAATGATTTTATTGCAGGTAAAGGCCGTGAGAAAATAGTAAACGAGGTAAATAATCACCGTTAATACTATGGCAAGAATGACCGGCAGATATTGAGCAAGCGCATTGCCAAGCAAATTTTGCATGAGGGCTATTTTGTATACTACCGTGGCAAAAACACAGTCCAGCAGTCCCAACACAAAGGGAATGGTATAAAAAGTAAAGGTCTGTTTCCTGATTATCTTTTTGATCTGCTTATCTGTATATCCCATTTTTATCAGCATTTCATAATCTGCTTTCGCATCGGAAATTGCGGAAACATTGTTGAAATATAAAATACTTCCCGATGCAATAAAAAACAGAACCACAAGAAATCCAATCAATAGGAAAGTAGAGCTGTTTATCCAGAACAGTTCATGAATTCGGTGGGAATGACCTTGCAAATAGGGGCTGTGGTTCAGTGTTTTGCTGATCGCCGTATAGAGTTCCTCATTATCTTCAATCGCCTTTCCATTGATACTCATTACACTTGTGGTGGGCTCAGCGTATGCCGCAATTTGATGATAAAGGCTGTCGCTGACAATTAGGGTGGCAATGCTGTTGGCAAAGGAAATGGGATTATCAAGTGTTGTTGCCTTTACGGTTACAGGCACGATATCATTGTTTATTTCAAGTGGGTATATGTTTCCCACCTCGCTATTCCCGTTGCTATTGGGCTGATACTTGGTCAGGATACATTCACTGTCGGCCAATTCCGGTATATCAAGGACAACATTCTTTTTCCCCTGGGCTTCCAGTAAAGAAATATATGTCGAATAGGAAATACATTCAAAGCCGCTCTCCCGCAGGATGGTTTCATTATCTGCATCTCCTTTTGCGGTGCCAAGGCAGTATTCTGCCGGAAGATTGTTTGCGGTGGAAGTGACCTTATAAATATCGGTCTGAATGAAAGACAGACCTTCACTTTCTGGAACCGTCTGATTTATGATTCGCTTAACTGTATCGACCTGATCGGCCATTTCGATTTTGAACTCAAACTCAGAAGGAGCTATACGATCCACGGCAGCAATAGGATAATAAACTGTCAAGGCCATAACGCTTGATACCGTCAAAGTCGCCGCCGAGAGCAAAGTCAGCATAATCAATGTTTTTGCATTTGACCGGATGCGGTAAATAAAATTTGGTACGGAAATAATACTGACAGGGTTATAAAAGCTGCGCTTATTTTGCTTTCTTTTCTGCATGGCATAGGGCAGGAAAAAGGTAATGAGCAAAACTGTTCCTACTACAACCAGCAGCATTGTCAAAAGGCCAATGGGATAAAATCCCACCGTAAGCCACAAGGAGGCATTTCCCCTGAAAATGTCCAGAGCCAGCCCATACCCTGAAATTATCATAATCAATCCGAGCATAGCGGGAATAGGATGAAATTTCATAACAGGTTCCGCTTTTTTCTCAAATCGGACTAAATCGATCAGAGAAGTTTTGAGCAGGAATTTTCCATTTGAACAGCCCAAAACCGCAACGACTATCGAGATAAAGATGGCGGTTTTAGAGATTGCCTGCAAATTGAAAAAAGGGATTGCCCTGCTGTCAATAGAAAGGTTCAAAAGAACTGTTATACCAATAACGATCCCCTTATGAAGCAGCGCACCCAAAAGCACTCCTACAAGAAAAGCGCCGCAGCAAATTAAAATATTCTCATAAGTGAGCATGGAAAGAATCGTAGTCCTCCGATACCCTAATAAAGCGTAAATTCCGAGTTCCTTTGTTCGCCGACGCAAAAAGAACTTATTGGAGTAGGCCATATAGAATACTACAAAAACCATCAGGAATACGGAAATAGCACTGCACATGGTTTCCACTCTGCCATTTTCGGAGATTTTTTCAAGCATGACTTCATTCATGGAAAATGAAGTAAAGGCGAAAAAGACAGTAATGACAAGCGACACAGATAGCAGATACAGCGCATAAAACGAAAAACTCTTTTTCAAATTTTTAATTGCAATAGACATAGTTTTCATTTGAGCGCGCCTACCTTTCTGTATCAAGCTGTGCAACTTCCTGTGTAATTGCTTCATAAAAACTCCGTCTGGGTTTTTCTCCCCTGTGTAGCTCTTTCACGATACATCCATCTTTGAAGATCAAGATACGATCCGCATAGCTGGCTGCATACGCATCATGAGTGACCATAAGAATGGTCGTATGCAAATCTTCATTGGCTTCTTTCAATGCTTTCAATAATTCTGTGGCAGAATTGGAATCCAGTGCGCCAGTCGGCTCGTCTGCAAATAAAATACTTGGTTGCTTTACAATCGCTCTGGCCGCAGATGCCCTCTGCCGCTGACCGCCGGAAAGCTCATTTGGATATTTGTTTAGCTGCGAAGCGATACCGAAACGCTCTGCCAAACTCTGAACCATGCTGTCAATCTTCTTTGGCGGCAGTTTTTTGAGCGTAAGGGGAACGGAAATATTCTCACGGATCGTAAGACTGTCCAGAAGAAAATACTCCTGAAAAATAAAACCGAGATGATCTTTTCTGAAGTCGGCGGCATTTGTGTTGCTCAACTCATTCAGATTTACCCCGCTGATCCAGATTTCTCCGCTTGTGGGGGTATCAATCGTGGAGAGTACATTGAGCAGCGTTGTCTTTCCAGACCCGGATGCACCCATGATACCGATAAATTCACCCTCCGCCACACGGAATGAAACTTTGCTCAAACTGGGGCGTATGGACTTTTCATAGATTTTTGTTACTTCTTTTGCTTCCAATAATGTTTCCATTACAGAACAACCTCCTTATTTGTGATGACAATATTGTAATCCTAACCCCACAAAAAAGAATGAGTAAATCAAGCAAGAATGTTTGCGTGATTTACTCATTCAAAATGTCCGAAGTATTGTTATTCTTATAGAGTGAGAATGTATAAAGTGTTCCCATAATAAAATCTCGTTATCATCTGCCCAGCGGCAGAAAAGAAAAAAACCGCTGCTGAGCAGATTGCTTTCCACGCGCACATATGACTATTGCGGCGGTTTTGATTTTCAGAGCCGCCGTTTCTTTTGTTTGTCGGAAACCTACGACGCCCCGGAACACCGTGTAAAGGCACGGCGGCAATTAGGAGGATGCCGCCGTGCTTGTTTTACTTTTTCATAGCACCCACGATCTACACCAGCTAAAAAAAGCGTAGCTCCCCCTCCGGGTAAGTCCGGTTTTGAGTGTGTAGTATACGGTGTAGTATCTTGCGGTTCTGCATCCCTGCGCGCCCGATTGGTCTTGTACCAGTCGGGCGCTTTTTGTTGTTTTACAGGGCGGCCGAAAAAATATTTTCAAAAAAATCAAAAAAGGAGGCTTTTAGCGGGCAGCGAGCGGCCTTGCGTTCGCCTTGTTAGCGGAAAGGGAGAAACCCACCTCATTCCCCCAGGAAAGGGGGTGAAAAGATGGATGTGATCCCCCGTAATGACTATGGCGAGCGGTGCCAGTTCGATGCCTATTGCAAGCTGGTACTCTACCATGAGGCAATCGACTATCTTCGGGAAATGCAGAGACGCCGGGACAGGGAACTGTCGTTCAGCGATCTTCCGCAGACCGAGATGGACAAGCTCTATACGGTTGACAGCTATCCCAGCGACAGATTTACTTTCTCGTCACATGGATATGACCTGCATATCGACAATGAGCTTGTGGCTGATGCCTTTGCCGGTTTGTCCTCCCAGGAGCAGAGTATTTTGATCCTGCACTGTGTACTGGAATTGCCGGATCAGGAGATCGGCCGCCTTGTGGGAATGTCCCGCAGCGCTGTTCAGCGGCGACGGACAAAATCGCTCAGCGAGCTTCGGATCAAATTGATGGCGCTTATGCCGAAGGGAGGTTAACGCGAATGAAGCAGCCTAAATACAAAGGAAAAGAGCTTCTTTCTCTTTCGGTGATCGACGCCGCTCGTGACGGTGACGCCCAGGCCGTGGATAGCGTACTGAGGTACTATGAGGGCTATATCAACAAGCTCTGTACCAGGACGCTCTACGATCCCGACGGCCAGCCCCGTGTCCGTGTGGACGAGTACATGAAGCGCCGATTGGAGATCAAGCTCATCCATTCTATCGTCAGCATGAACTGACAAAACCGGCCCTGGCAGCGGAAACAGCTTACCCTTTCCCTGTTTCCGTTTCCCCTGGGTTGAGGCTGCACTTTGAAAAAGAAAGCCCGGCGGGAGGCCTCCGGCGCAGCATAAGGCAGACGGATACATTCCTGTCTGTGCCGAGCCATACGGCCGGTGCGCCATGACCCTGTTGCAAGTCCGCAGGACGGGACCCCTACTAAACAGGCGAGCGATCAGAACCAGGCCGCAAAACAAGCGTGGCAGCTTGTGGGCGACGAAGCATAGGCAGGGTTAAAGATACTCGCGCATTGAACGCCCGCAAAGCATTGTGCGCCGCACCCATCAGCATGGGCCGGGGTGAGACTCCCGTGGAGCTGTGCCAGCAGCCGTCCGTTTTCTGTCTCTTTTGATGCAAGAAATGGTTTTGTATTTGAAAGGGTGAACTATATGCAAAACGAAGTAAGAACCGCACCGCAGATGGTGCGTGAATATAAAATCGGGAATACAACTTATGTTGTGAAATCCCATTCCAAACCTGACGCCACGGAGGACGCCGTTTCCAAAGTGAAGCGTCTGATACGGAATGACCTCCGAAAAAATACTGCAAACAAATAGAAAAAGGCAGCAGACAGTTTCCAGGCAGCGCGGTATAATTGAGTTAGGAAAAGCATTGTCTGTTTGACTGTCGGATAAGGAGGTTAAAATGTTACAGTCAAACACCCGCCCTGCCGTGAACAGTTTTCCTTTTACCGTTTTGAGTAGCGATGAAATCACCGCTCTTTACTGTCGGTTATCCCAGGACGACAAACAGGAGGGCGACAGCAACAGCATTATAAATCAGAAGAAAATCCTCAAAAAGTACGCAATGGACAGGGGATACACCAACATCCAGTTTTACATTGATGATGGTATCTCAGGCACGACTTTCAACCGGGCCGGCTTTCAGAGCATGATCGCAGATGTGGAGAGCGGCAAGGTAAAGCGGGTTATCGTCAAGGATATGTCCCGCTTGGGCCGTGACTATCTGCAGGTAGGTATGTACACGGAAATCTTCTTCCCGGAGCATGATGTTCATTTTATCGCAGTCAATGACGGGGTGGACAGCAACCAGGAAGATAACGAGTTTACCCCCTTCCGCAACATCATCAATGAATGGTACGCAAAGGACACCAGCAAGAAAATCCGTGCAGTGAAGCGTTCAAAGGGAATGGCCGGAGAACATATCGGCTCCCATCCTCCTTACGGTTACAGGAAAAATCCTGAAAACAAAAAGGAATGGATCGTAGATGAAGAAGCCGCCGAAGTGGTCCGTGAAATCTTCCGTCTGTGTGTCAGTGGTTATGGTCCTACCCAGATCGCAAATATGCTGACGGAAAGAGAAATCCTCTGCCCCACCTACTACGCATTGGAAAGAGGCGAGAAACCGCGTACCGTACTTCCTCCCCATAAATACGCATGGAACGGCCCGGTTGTCGCAATGATACTGGACCGGGTGGATTACCTGGGGCATACGGTAAACTTTAAGACGCACAACAAGTCTTACAAGTGCCATAAGAAAATCAAGCATACTCCCGATCAGTGGAAGGTCTTTGAAGATACCCATGAGGCCATCATTGACAAGGAAACGTTTGAGATCGTCCAGAAAATCCGGGCCGGGAAAAGACGGCCTACCAGGATGGGGGAAATGCCCATGTTCTCCGGTCTGCTCTACTGTGCAGACTGCGGGAGCAAACTGACCTTCCATCGGAAAGCTGATGAACCGGCAGAAAAACATCATTATGTCTGTGGAAATTACAGGAACAATACTTCCAACTGTACCATGCACTATATCCGTAACGTGGTAGTGGAGCGAATCGTCCTGGAAAACCTGAAAGAAGTCATCCGCTATGTTTCCAACTATGAGGATGAATTTGTGCGGATGGTGATGGATGCCGATGTGCGGCAGAAAAACCGTGAGCTGGCGCAGAAGAAAAAGAAGCTGATTGAGCTGCAGAAGCGTATCGGGGAACTGGATACCATTTTCCAGCGTATCTATGAGGACAACATCGTTGGCAAACTTTCTGACGAGCGGTTTATGAAAATGTCTAAAGGCTATGAGGAAGAACAGCGTACCTTACAGGCCGAGGCGGATACCATTCAGAATGAGCTTCAGCAGGAAGAAAAGAAAAGTGTTGACGTGAAGCGCTTTCTTGCCATCGTAAAGAAATACACAGAACTGACCGAGTTGACGCCTGAAATCCTCCGGGAGTTTGTTGACAAGATTATCGTCCATGCACCCGATAAGAGCAGCGGCAGACGGTTACAGGAAATTGAGATTATCTATAACCATATCGGGGAATTTGACCATTCAAAGGTCACTCTCTGGAAAGGAAATGCGGTATAGCATATCCAATGCCATACCGCATAATCCTAAATCTGAAAAACATCCTTACGAAAACCTTGTTAAATCAAGCGTTTCCGGGTTTTGATAGTGTACTGCCGTGACAGACGAAAAGTATTCTGGTCAAGTAAGATCAGCCTCCTATATAAACCGTAATCGGAACGATTTATTATATACCATAGCGGCGAGTTTTTCCATACAAAAATCGAGCCCCCCGCTGCGGCAATGTGCAGATCAGACCGTTCAGCCTACGCCGCCGTCCATGAAGGCAAAGTGATTTCCTTCAAAATCATCGCATGTCAGGACTTTGCCGGTCTTCCTGATCTCAAGACTTCTGGCGACCTTGACAAGCTCGTCCATGCCGATCTCGCCGCAGACCCGGACTACCCATCCGGCGTCGGCGTCGGACAGCAGAATAATATCCTGCTCTAAAGTATACTCATCCATGCCGACCTCCGGCCGCGCGTCAAAATGCTCCGTACAATGAAAGCGCATCACGTCAACACCCAGCTCGTCCCAGTGTTCTTCGATGATCTCCTCCGGTGTGTAGTAAAGAAGCAGCAGAGCACCGCCGTCACTGAACTGCGACATATAATATGTTTCGATCAGCAGGGGCTGCATCATGTCCTGATAGGCAGGTATTTTGGATTGGGGCGGACCGCTGAAGGCAAGCTTCTCGGCTGTTAAGCGGCTGCGCCATGATCCATCCTTCAGCGAGGACATTTCATCCGGCAGCCAGCTTGGCCGAAATTCTATCTCTTTGCTCTCGGCCGTTTCAGGAAATGTGACAGCAAGCTTTGCATCGCTCCATTCAACATACCCGGTGGGGCCCTCCTCCCAGCTGATGCGGAAGGTCTCGCTCTTCTTCGGGACTCTATGCGTCATAGAGAAAAAGGCCGCATACGCCGCAATGCCGAGTGACAGGATCAGGGCGGCGGCCAGAGCAAAGCTGATGATGCGTTTTGTCTTGAAGTGTTTTACTTGTTTTTCATCGAAATAACTGTTTCCGGCCATGACTACATCCTCCTCATGAATGCCGTTCATAGCGCGAAGAAGTGTCAGCGAGTTCAGCATAAGCCCTCCTCCTGTAAATAGTCGTGCAGCTTCCTGCGGGTACGGAACAGGGTGCTTTTGATCTTCCCCTGACTATAACACAGCTTTTTGGATATCTCAGGAATGGGCACGAGATACCAGTACCGCAGGATGAAGATATTTTTCTCGGACGCAGGCAGTTTTGAAACGAAGCTTCCGATCGCCGCTTCCAGTTCTTTTGCGTCCAGAGCCTGCTCCGGGCTTGCCCCGCCGGGGATGCACTCTTCAAGTTCTTCCAGTGCGAGGGTCGCTTCTCCTCCTCCGCGCTTTATTCTGTTTTTTGCCTTGATACGATCAATAGAAATGCTTCTGGTGATACGGCCGAGAAATGCGGATAATACCGGCGGGCGCTGGTCGGGCATCAGGTTCCAGGCGCGGAACCAAGTGTCGTTGACGCACTCTTCCGCATCCTCATCTATGCCGCAGATATTATAGGCAATGGTGTGGCAGTATCTACCATACTTCTGATTTGTTTCCGATATGGCCAGGTCGGAACGCTGCCAGTACAGATCAACGATCTGGTTGTCTTCCATACTGAACCTCCTTCGTATAAGAGCTCTCACCTATAAATACGACAAAAAACAGAATAGGTTTCGCTTATAGTCCGCATATTCAGAAACAGCAGCTCTGGAGCAAAGACACCAGAGCTGCTGTTGTATATAAGGCGTTTGGTTAATATCCTTACCCAAGGATAATATCGCAGATGCGGTCGACATCCTCGGTGCTCAGTCCGGCGTAGAGCGGGAGAGTGAGGACACAGTCGGCAATGTGCGCGGCGACGGGGGTCGCAGCGGGATCGAAGCCGGGGTGGCCGCGGTAGCAGGCGAAGGAATTGGTGATGGGGTAGAAATACTTTCTTGCGACGATGCCGTGCTCATTCAGGCGGTCAAAGACCTCGTCACGGTTATACTTGTAGCCGTCGAACACGACGGGGAAATAGGCATAGTTCGAGCGGACGCCCTTCTGCGGAGCGTTGAGGCGGATGCCGGGCACGCCGTCAAGGCGCTCCCAATAGCGCTCGTCAACAAGCTTGCGCTCGGCGATCCAGCTGTCCAGATGACGCAGGTTGCACAGCCCCATCGCCGCGCAGAACTCGTTCATCTTCGCGTTGCCGCCGACGTAATCGACGTCCTCCGGTCCGTGGATGCCGAAGTTCTTGAGGTCGCGGATGCGCTGCGCTAAAGCTTCGTCCTTAAAGCAGAGCGCGCCGCCCTCAATGGTGTTGAAAACCTTGGTGGCGTGGAAGGAGAACATGGCGGTGTCACCGAAGCAGGCGGAGCTGATGCCGTTTTTTGTCACGCCGAAAGCGTGGGCGGCATCATAGATGACCTTGAGGCCGTGCTTCTTCGCGATGCGGTCTATCTCGTCCACATTGCAGAGGTTGCCGTAGACATGCACGGGGATGATGGCGACGGTCTTATCAGTGATAAGAGCCTCGAGCTTGCTGACGTCGATGGTATAGTCGGCGGGGTCAATATCGCAGAACACCGGTGTGCAGCCGCAGCGAACGATCGCATGCGTGGTGGAGGCAAAGGTGAAGGGGGTGGTGATGATCTCACCCTTGAGCCCCATGGCCTCGATGATATTTTCAAGCGCGAGGTGGCCGTTTGTGAGCAGGGCGACATTTTGTACGCCGAGGTACTCCTTCAGCTCCGCTTCGAGCCGCTGGTGCTTTTCGCCCATGTTGGTGAGCCAATGGCTGTCCCAGATGCTGCGGATCTCATTGCAGTATTCCTCAAACTCCGGGATGGACGAACGGGTGACATTGATTATTTCGGACATATCTTACTCCAATCTGCCGTGGATGCGGCCACAAGAGATTTATCTGCGGTTATTCTACGACGATGTTATACCAGCTATTGTCGGCCATATATTTTTCCGCGTCCTCACGGGTGGGAAAGTTCATGACAAGAGTGCCGATGGCCTTGTTTGCACCGGAAAAACGCTCAACGGCGTCGCCGGGCTTCACCCAAAGGTCACGCTGGACGACGGCGCTTTCAAGCTCCGGCGCGATATCGAGCGCGCGGAAGCTGCCGTCACGGTCACTGTGGAGAATGATCTCCGTCCAGTGGCCGTTATACACGGGATCGTGCATCTCGTCCACCGGCAGACCGACGGCGGCCTTGACGGCGTTTGCGACGAGGTTCGTTTCCGCTGCCATGCTCAGCACCTCGCTCAGGCGGTTGCCGCCGCCGCGGGGAGAGACCTCCATTATATAGGTCTTGCCGTTCGTGCCGAGACGGCTTTCAATATTATACAGACCGGTACCGAGGCCGAGCAGCGTGATGAGCCGCTGGAGTTCCTGCCTCAGCTCTGCCTGCGCCCATGCGGGCATTGTGGATGGCCACGCGTAGGCTGCGGGGGTATAGGGGTTATCGGCATGCGCGTCGAAGTGCTGATCGTCAAAGGAACAGTAGCGCAGTATACCGTCAACGGAGAAGCAGTCGGTATCCGAGGAGAAGCCTTGCTGGGTGATGAATTCCTCGATTATAAAGTCACCGCAGATCGAGAAGGTCTTGGCGTGCTTTATCGCGGCGGGGAGAGCGTCGGGAGAATCCACGCGCGTGACGCCCTTGCTGCCGGCGGAATCCACGGGCTTTACGATCATCGGCCAGTTGAAGCTGGCAGAATCATTCAACGCATCATCGGGATCGGAATAGCTCTTTGCCCAAGGGACGTTAAAGCCGTTCTCGGTAAGGAAGCGGCGAAAGCGCCCTTTGTTCTGGAGAATGGACACGGCCTCATAGGAACCGGCAAATGGCAGCCCCAACTTCTCCGCAACATAGGCTGCGGTCACGACGCCGGGGTCGCATGCGAAGGACATGACGCCGTCAATACCGAGCTCACGCGCCGTATCGAGGACGGCGTTCTTATCGATGATGCTGACATTGCGGTACTCATCGGAATGCTTATGGGCAATGTTATCGGGCAGATAGTCACAGGTGATGACGTACAGCCCCAGCTTATGTGCCTCTTCTATGACGGGCAGCAGGTACTGCGCGCCGCCCAAGAGCAGCAGCTTTTTCATAAGATGGGCTCCTTTCACGCTCATTCGTCATAGCCCTGTTTCCGGCGGTAGAGCCGGTGCAGAGCTGGAAACAGGCATTTGACGGCGTTATTGATGCGGAAGCGCAGAGGCTTCTCTTTCAATAGCCTATTATATGGTGGACGGCGCAGTTCCTTGTCCTTCCCCTGCGTATAAAGAAGCTGAAATTTCCATTTGAGGATATTGTCATCCACAAGGCGAAGGACATCTGGAGCGGTGACGTGATGGCGGTAGGTTTCGAGCATGGCGATGGAGCCGGTCATGAAGCGGACGAGCTTATCATACTGCCCTTCGACACCGCTGCTCCATGCGGCACCGTTGCTGCATATACGGTAGACGGACATCGTGCGGGCGATGAAGTGCACCGGACCGTTATGCCGCAGCCATATGCCGTAGGGGTAATCGCTGAAGCCGTATTTGTCGGCAACGTAATAAAAATCGGGAGGATCGGCAAGGAGCGGCATCTTTGCAAGCAGCGCGCTCGTGTGCCACGCGGTGTTCATGCCGGGAATGATGTCCGCAAACTCAACGTCGCAGTCCTCGCTGCGCTGCACGAGCTCTTCATCGGGACGCTCACCGGTGCAGTAGTGCAGGAGCGTGTTGTGGACGCAGGCGGAGTATTCCGGGTGCGCTTCCATGAAGTCTACCTGACGCTGGAGCTTCGTGGGGTCCGTCCAATAATCGTCGCCCTCGCAGGAGGCCATGTATTTGCCGCTCGCGTTCGGGAAGAACACGGCGTAATAGATGTCCAGTCCCTGCGAAAACAGGTTCTTTTCCTGATAGAACGGGCGCACGATGTCCGGGTATTTCTCCGCATATTCGCGGATGATCGCGGCGGAGCCGTCAGTCGAGGCATCGTCGTTCACGAGCAGCTCAAAGGGAAAATCCGTCTGCTGGGAGACGATGCCCTCGAGTGCGTCGCGGATATACTCTTCGTGGTTATAGGCCGTACAGAATACGGAAACGAGACAGTCTTTACTCATGGTGTGACCTCGGATAAATTATTCCTCCGCACCGCGGCTCATAAGGCGGCGGAGCACATCCAGCATGAAGCTGAAGCTGTCGACGCGAAAGATAACGGAGCCGACGACGTATATCACAACGCCGAGCGGGACCTGAATAAGCAGCGTGAGCCAATCGCTCAGCCCGAGAAGACCTATCGGATAGATGCAGGCGCCCATCAGGCAGGCGAGCAGCAGCGCGGGCAGGATATCCAGCAGCTGCTTTGACAGCTTGTACCCAAGAAGCCGACGGTTCGGCCACGCGTTAATGACAAGGGAAATGAGCCCGGAGACAAACTGGCTGACAGCGACGGCATAGACGCTGATGTTCATCGCAGCGAAGATAAGACCGATACCGACGATCTCCTTGATTATCTCTAACTTAAGGAAAATATCGCTGTGCCCCATGGCCTTGATGGCGTTGAGGTTTGCGGTGTGCAGCGGATAGAAGGCGTACATCGCGCAGAAGACCTGCATATACCGAACGCAGGGCAGCCACTTCTCTGTAAGCAGGAGGCGGATGAGAGGTTCGGCGCACACGGCCATGCCCATCATGAGCGGCATCATGATATACGAGCTGGTCTTGATGGCACGGCTTGTCATTTCACGCACATGGTCGCGGCTGTCCTGCTCGGCGGAGAGCACGGGCAGCAGGACGCTGTCAATAGAGGAATTGATATTTTCAACGACGAGCAGGCAGAGCTGGTCGCCCTTGTTATAGAAAGCAAGATCGGATGAAGTGTATTTCAGCCCGACGACGAGCTGTGAGAGCTTGAGATACACGGTGTCGAGCAGCGCGGAGACGAGGAGCTTCCAGCCATAGGACACGAGCCCGCCGAGGCGCTGTATGGAGAACATGAGCTTCGGCTTCCAGCCGACGGTCAGCCAGAGGATCGCAGTATTGACGGCGGCGTTCAGAAGCTGCTGAGCCACCAGCGCCCATATACCGTAACCGCGGTAAGCCATTGTGATGCCGACAACGGCGGAGAATAGCGTCCCGCCGAGGGTGGAGAAGAAGAAGCGGCGGAACTGCATCGTCTTTGCGACATAAGCCTGCTGCACGTTCTTGACACCGGAGACGACGATCGTCAGGCCGAGCACGCGGATGACCGGGACAAGGTCGGGTGAGCCGTATATCCGGCTTATAAGCGGGGCGGCAAGGAACAGCCCTATATACAGCACCAGACAGAAGGCAACGTTAAAGTAGAACACGGAGGAATAATCCAGGTCGTCGGTGTCCTTCTTCTGGATGAGGGCATTAGCCATGCCGCTGTCGACAAAGACCTGAAGAACCGAGGTGATGACGGTAATGAGGGCAATGGTGCCATATAGCTCCGGCTCAAGGATGCGCGCAAGCACAATGGATACGACAAAGGACACGACCTGCGCCCCGCAGCGCTCCATAAATCGCCATATCAGATTGGAAAAGACAGTTTTCTTATTGTCGTACATAATTTATCCGATCCGGCGCTTATTCGCCGTAGCCGCGCATCTTCCGGTAGAGCCGGTGCAGATGCGGCATGGTGCATTTGAGAAAATTATTGAGCCTGTATGAGAAAGGCTTAGTCCTGAGAATGTCCCGATAGGGCGGACGGCGCTGCTCAGAATCACGGCCTTCGATGTACATCAGCTCAAATTCGCGCTTGAGCCGTTCATGCTTCACAAGCGTGAGCTTCTCGCCGGTCACATGCCCCTCAAGTGCACGGAGGACCTCGACCTGACCGACGATGAAGCGGCGGAGCTTATCGTAGCTTCCGTCGACATTGCTGCTCCATGAGGAGGGATTGCTGCGCGCACGGTAGAACGACATCGGGCGGTCAATGTACCGTATGCGGCCGTTGAGCGCAAGGTGCAGAGCCATGGGGTAATCATCGAAGCCGTACTGCGCGGCAAGGGTGAAATAATCCGGCATGTCCAGCGCAAGAGAGCGGCGGAACATCAGGGAACTCGGGTGATAGGCGTGCGCCATGCCGCGGAGAATAACGGCGAAGTCCACGTCATGGTCACCGTGCGACGGCTCCTGAAGCCGGTCAGGCACGGAACCGTCACAATAGTGTACAACAGAGTTGTGGACACAGGCAGAGTAATCCGGGTGTGACTCTAACCATTCTACCTGAAGACGGAGCTTGTCCATGTCCGTCCAGTAATCGTCGCCTTCGCAGAAGGCGATATATTTCCCGCGGGCTTTGGGTATGAGGATATCGTTCTCGATGTTGATGCCCTTGGAGAACTGGTTCTCGCTCTGATATACCGGGTGGATGATATCCGGGTATTTCCGCTCATATTCGCGGATGATATACGCTGTCGAATCGGGGGAGGCGTCGTCATTGATGACGATCTCAAAGCGGAACGGGACCTGCTGGCCGACGAAGCTGTCGAGCGCGCTGCGGATATATTCGGCATGGTTATATGCCATGCAGACAATGGACACCATGCACGCGTTTTCTGCCACAGACACACCTCCGATGTGAAAAAATAATTCATAATATTATACAGCGGATGCTGGCTTATTTCAACACAAACATGCTTGGGATACGAAAAACCTCCGAAGCGTGTGCTTCGGAGGCATAATGACGTGGTAAATATTACGGAAATGCTCACATGATTTTCGGGAGAGGGAAGCGGTCGGCTTCGCGGCACTCATCCGCCCATTCGAGAATGGCGTTCAGGACTACCGTGTGCTCCGACAGGGTCTCCTTCATTTCTTCCTGAGAAGCTTTGAGCTCTTCCAATGCTGCACTGTGCTTTTCCTGTGTAGCCCTTAACTCGACAACATCGGTCTTTAACTGAGCGACGTCAGTCTTAAGGCCTGCGACGTCGGTCTTAAGCCCGGATATATCTGCCTGCATTACCTCAAGCAGCTGTAAAATTCTTTCCTCATTGGTCGCGGTCACATTCTCGCCTCCGATCTTATCGCAATCAGCATAGCACAAAGGGGGACGGATTGCAAGGGCAAACAAGTACAAAAAACTCCTGCCGGAGCATACGCTCCGGCAGGGTGATACGGTTTACTTCGCAAGCTCTGCCGCGGTCTTGGCCGCGACGGTAGCGTTATTGAGGACGAGCTTGATGTTGCTCTCGAGGCTGTCGCCGCCGGTCAGTTCGACCACGCGGGCGAGCAGGAACGGAGTGGTCTCCTTGCCGTGGACATGCTGCGCCTTCGCCTCGGCAAGCGCCTGATCGATAGCCTTGTCGATGACGGCCTTGTCCATTGCGTACTGCTCGGGGATGGGATTGGTGACGAGCATGCCGCCCTTGTAGTTGAGCTCGCGCTGGGCGCGGAACATCGCGGCAAGCTCCTCGGGGGAGTCAACGCGGTAGTCAACGCCGAAGCCGCTCTTGCGGGTGTAGAAGGCGGGGAGCTCATCGGTGCCGTAGCCGATGACGGGGACGCCCTTGGTCTCGAGGTACTCGAGAGTCAGGCCGAGGTCGAGGATGGACTTTGCGCCTGCGCAGACGACCATGACGGGGGTCTGGGCAAGCTCCTCAAGGTCGGCGGAAATATCCATTGTAACTTCAGCGCCGCGGTGCACGCCGCCGATGCCACCGGTGGCAAAGACGTTGATGCCTGCCATGTGGGCGATGATCATGGTCGTGGTGACGGTGGTAGCTCCGTCCGCTCCGCGCGCGACGAGTGCGGGCAGATCGCGGCGGCTCGCCTTGGCAACGCCGCGGCCGGTCTTGCCGAGGTACTCGATCTCCTCATGGCTCAGACCCGCCTTGAGCCGGCCGCCGATGACGGCGATGGTAGCGGGGACTGCGCCGTTATCACGGATGGTCTGCTCGACGAGAAGCGCGGTCTCGACGTTCTTGGGGTAGGGCATGCCGTGGGAAATGATGGTGCTCTCAAGAGCAACGACGGGGCGGCCTTCATCGAGGGCGGCCTTGACTTCGGGGGAAATGTCCAGATACTTGTTCATAATTCTGCTCCTTTGCTGATTTTTATAAAAAAGCTGAGCTGCCGTAATTGCTTTTATACGGCTCACAGACGGTAGTGTACCTATGTCGTGAAAACATATCATAACAGAAAAAAACGGGAAATGCAATACCCTGCCATGCTTTGCATGGCAGGGTAAGGAAGGTTATCTTGACCCCTTGTCGTAGGGGATGCCCTCGGCCTTCGGTGCACGGGAGGATTTGGAGGTGAAGGCAAGGACGATTATGGTGATGAGATAGGGCAGCATGCGGTAGAAATGCGGACTGATGCCGATGGTGGCAAGAGCATAGACGCCGTCGCCGTTGATGTCAAGGCTTGCGTAGGAGGCGGCGATGCACTTGAACAGACCGAAGAGGATGGACGCGCCCGCAATGTTGAGAGGCTTCCAGTTGCCGAAGATCATAACGGCCAGTGCGAGGAAGCCGAAGCCCGCGACATCACCGGTGGAGGTGCAGTTTGGGGTGGTGAGCGCGTACACAAAGCCGCCCATACCGGCGAGAGCGCCGCCGATCGTCACGCCGGCGTAGCGCATCTTATAGACGTTGATGCCGAGAGAGTCGGCTGCCTGAGGATTTTCGCCGCAGGCGCGCAGACGCAGACCGAACTTCGTCTTATAAAGAATGATCGACAGGACGATGAACAGAATGATGCAGATGTATGTCGCAAGATAGACCTTGTGCAGCAGGGTGTTGCCGAGGAAGCCGAGGTCGGCGTTCTTTTCAAAGCCGAGCGTGGTCTTTTTTATCATGAACCAGCTTGCGGCGTCGCCCTCCTGCATCTGAAGAGTGTTCTGGTTTGCGATGATGCGCACGAAGAACAGAACGAGCGCCGGGGCGAGCAGGTTCAGCGCCGTGCCGCCGATGGTCTGGTCGGCACGGAGGTTGATGGACGCGAAGGACAGCAGCAGCGAGAACACCGCGCCCATGACGGCGGCGGCAAGCATCGCAAGAAGCTCATAGCCCTGCATGGCGGCCCAGTTCTTTGCTGCCTTTGCAGCCAGAACAGCCTCGTTCGACTGGAGAAGGCGGACTGCCAGAACGCCGATGAACGCGCCGAAGATCATTATACCTTCAAGGGCGAGGTTGATGATACCGCTTCGCTCGGAGAACACACCGGCGAGCGCGACGATCATCAGGGGAACCGCGAAAAGCATGGTCTGCTGGATAAGGAATGTCATGCTTCGTCGCCTCCTTTCTCAGTGTCTGCGTTGTCCGCTTTTTCGGCGGTGACCGCTCCTTCCGTTTCTGCCTCCGCAGAGCGCTTCTTTTTCGGAGCGATCATCATGCGGATAACGAGAGCGAAAGCGCTGAGGTAAACTATCGCGGCGATGATAACGTCGGTTATGTACTCGTTATACGCGGTGAGGTTTGTGAGCTGAAGGCCGATGATATCGAGCATCGACATGAAGATCGCGGTGAAGATAACGGCGATGGGGTTGTTGACCGCGAGCAGCGCAACGGGGATGCCGTTGAAGCCCGTCGCGGGCAGTGATTGATAGGTGCTCCAGAAAAACTCCGTGTTGCCGGAGAGATAGTAGAGCGCGGCACCGCCGCCGGCCATGCTGCCGGCGATCGCCATGGACAGGACGATATTGCGCTTGTCCTTAATGCCGGCGTAGCGCGCGGCGTGGCGGTTGGAGCCGCAGGCCTTGAGCTGGTAGCCGAGGGTGGTCTTGTTGATGAGGATGTACATGACTATCGCGAAGAAGACCGCGACAAGGATACCGGCGTTTACCTGAGAACCGGGGAAGAGCTTGTCAAGACCGAGCTTTGCCGTGGCGACGCCGTTATAGGTCGTCTTATAGATATAGCCGGACTTCGTGCCCTCGACCATGTTCTTGAAATTGCTGATATCGAAGAGCCATGTGACGAGGTTTGCCGCGACCCAGTTTGTCATGATGCAGGCGAGGACCTCGTTTATATTAAGGAAGGCTTTGAGCAGGCCAGGGATCGCGCCCCAGAGCGCACCGGCAAGCATGCCGCCGAGGAAAGCGATGAGCCAGACGAGGAATGCGCCCATAGTCTCGGTCGGGAGGCTGAGCGCGAGCATCAGGGAGACCATCGTGCCCATGAGGTACTGGCCGGGAGCGCCGATATTGAACAGACCCGTCTTATACGCGACGGCGATGGAAAGACCGGTCATGATGAGCGGGGTCGCGCGGAAGAGCATATTGCCGACGCTCGTGGGATTGAAGCCCCAGCTCAGCGCGCCGGAGGCGTCGCGGCCGGTGCTGAATATACCGGCGAAGATAAGGCGGATGCCTTCCCATGCGCCCTTGGTGGAAATGCTCTTGCTGGTGAGACCGACGATGAGGATGACAAGGCTGCCGACGACCAGACCGATAAGAATGGACAGCAGCGACGCGACGACCTTCTGCGTGGAGTCCTTCGCGTAGAACGCGGACAGCTTTTCTTTCATACCGCTTCACCCTCCTTGTCCGCACGCTTGGCGCCTGCCATATAAAGGCCGAGCTCCTGCACAGTGATTTTCTTCGGGTCAAATTCCCCGACGATCTTGCCCTCATACATAACAAGGATGCGGTCGGACAGGCTCATGACCTCGTCAAGCTCAAGGCTGACGAGCAGGATGGCCTTGCCCTTGTCGCGCTCGGAGACGAGCTGGCTGTGTATGTATTCTATCGCGCCGACGTCAAGGCCGCGGGTCGGCTGGACGGCGACGATAAGGGGCTTGTCGCGGTCGATCTCGCGGGCGATGATGGCCTTCTGCTGGTTGCCGCCGGACATGCTGCGCGCGACGGTGACTGCGCCCTGACCGGAGCGGACGTCGAACTTATCGATAAGCTCATCGGCGTACTCGCGCACCGCGGCGTTGTTTATGAAGCCGGCTTTTTCAAACTGCGGCTCCTGGAAGCGCTGGAGGACCATGTTCTGCTCCAGCGTGAAGTCGAGCACGAGGCCGTATTTATGGCGGTCCTCAGGGATGTGCGACATATTCCTGCCGCGGTGGGCGATGGAGACATGGGTGATGTCCTCGCCGCAGAGCGTGACCTTGCCGCCGGAGGACTTATCAAGACCGGTGAGGCCGTATATAAGCTCGGACTGGCCGTTGCCGTCGATACCGGCGACGCAGACGATCTCACCCTTGCGCACGGAGAAGCTGACATCATCAACGGCGTTGCGCTTGTGGACGCGGGAGGGGACGCTGAAGTGCTCGACGCGGAGGACCTCGTCCGTGGGCTTGGCCTCATCCTTCACAACTTCGAGCTGAACGGGGCGGCCGACCATCATGTTCGACAGCTCCTGCTTGTTGGTCTCGCTGGTGTTGACGGTGCCGACGTACTTGCCCTTGCGCAGGACGGTGACGCGGTCGGAGACCTCCATGATCTCATTGAGTTTGTGGGAGATGAAGAGGATGCTCTTGCCCTCCTTGGCAAACTCGCGCATGGTGGCCATAAGCTCATCTATCTCCTGCGGGGTGAGGACGGCGGTAGGCTCGTCAAAGATAAGGATCTCGTTATCGCGGTAGAGCATCTTGAGGATCTCAACGCGCTGCTGCATACCGACGGTGATATCCTCGACCTTCGCATCGAGATCGACGTGCAGACCGTATTTCTCGCTCAGCGCCTGGACCTTGGCGCGCGCTTCCTTCTTCTGGATGAAGCCGAGCTTCGTCGTCTCCGCGCCGAGGATGATGTTATCAAGGACCGTGAATACCTCGACCAGCTTGAAGTGCTGGTGCACCATGCCGATCTTGAGAGCGGTCGCGTCGTTGGGGTCGTTTATCTCGACCTTCACGCCGTTCTTACGTATCTCGCCTGCCTCCGGCTGGTACAGGCCGAAGAGAACGCTCATAAGAGTGGACTTGCCCGCGCCGTTTTCACCGAGCAGCGCGTGGATCTCACCCTTTTTGAGCTGAAGGGTAATGTCGTCATTGGCCTTGATACCGGGGAATTCCTTGGTAATATGCAACATTTCTATTACATATTCCGGGGATTTTTCCATTCTGCCACCTGCTTTCCTGTTATCATCGTGTCCGTATAAAAAACGTCTATTTCATATTATAACGTCAATAAGAGCAAATTGCAAGAAATTACCCCGAAAAGCGCAAAAAAAGAAGAGGGCATTCGCCCTCTTCTTTAGTGCTTAGAATGTGATCAGATGATGTTGAGAGTGAGGTTGCTCCAATCCTGCTCGAGGTTTGCCTCGTAGTCAGCATCGATGGTGAGCTCACCGGAAACGACCTTCTGGAACAGGTCTTCGTACTCTTCAACGGTGTAGTTGGTCATGCTCCAGGTTGCGGTGGGCAGACCGACTGCGTTCTCATTGACGCCCAGAGAGGTGGCCTCGCCGCCGATCTCGGACCAGGTGCCGTCATAGACCTTTGCGATGGCCCACTTGGTGGCGTCTGCAAGACCCTTCATAGCGGAGGTGACAACGGTGTCAGACTCGAAGGACTGGTCAACGTCAACGCCGACAACAGCTGCGTCGTTAGCGGAAGCGGCTGCTGCAACGGACTGGAACATGGAACCGCCGCAGGCGAAGATGATCTCGGTGCCGGTCTCATACCAGCCGGAAGCCATTGCCTGGAGTTCCTGAGAAGCGGAGAAGGATGCGCCGTACTCCCAAGAGTAGTTGACTTCGACATTGACGCCCATTTCAGCAGCTGCTGCATTTGCGCCCTCGACGAAGCCGTAGCCGTAACGGCAGCATGCCGGGTTGGTGCCGCCGCCGCCGCCGGTGAAGCCGAGCTTGGTGTAGCCTTCCTTAACAACAGCGTAGCCTGCGAAGTAGCCGCACTGCTCTTCCTTGAAGGCGATGCCTGCGATGTTGTCAAGACCGTCGAATGCCCAGCCGTCGATGAAGATAAAGTCAACATCGGTGAACTCGGCAGCAGCCTTTGCAAGAGCGTTGCCCTGCATGAAGCCTGCGCAGACAACGACCTTTGCGCCGCCGTCAACAGCTGCCTTCATTGCATCGTAACGGTCGTCATCAGTTGCCTGATCGCCGTTTGCGGGCTGATAGTACTTGTAGCTCAGGCCGTTCTCGGCAGCGTAGAGCTTAACGCCGTCGAAAGTGCCCTGGTTGAAGGACTTGTCCTTCAGCTGGCCGACGTCGGTGACGAAAGCGAGCTCATACTTGCCGTCAGCGGAAGTCATGTTGTCGTCGATATCGTCAGCGGAGAGAGCAGCGGGAGCCTCGGTTGCGGGGGCTTCGGTAGCCTCTGCGGCAGGAGCCTCGGTTGCGGGCTCAGCTGCGGGAGCTTCGGTGGCAGCGGGAGCAGCGGATTCGCCGCAGGCGGCCAGAGCAAAGACCATGCACAGAGCGAGAACCAGTGCGAGAATCTTTTTCATGATTTTTCCTCCATTAAAATTTGTTTGACAATTTATGTAATTGTCATCAGTACACTCGGCAGTATAACACAAACCCGTGCAACAAATCAAGACCTGCTAAGAAAAGTCAAGTAGAAATTTTAAGATAATGCGGTGTGCAAAAAGGGCACAGCAAACCAAGCCG
>CAKTIH010000017.1 GCA_934565615.1 uncultured Oscillospiraceae bacterium
CCTGTAAACCGTTCGTTTAAGCGGGTTTAGCAACGTTTGAACATGGTTGCGCTTGTCATTCTATATTAGTCGGGCAGCCGTCGATGTCGCTTCCGTAGTCCTCATAGGTTCTTGTGATGGAGACATTGACGCCCCCCGAAGTCGCCCCAAGAATATTGCTGTCCGTCAGCTTGGGGTCTGCTGGGTCGAACGTCTTGAGGAGCACCCCCGCATTCACAGTAAGCTGCTTGAAGGTATCTATGGGTATCTTGGTAAATTTCATTTTTACACCTCAGTCCTGTGTAAGGTAATCGGCCGTTATCTGCAGATAGCGGCCTTTGATGTTGTCGTCGGCTTGGTCGGTCTGTGCCTGTGAGAATGGCGAGCCGCGCTGAATCAGCACCGCTCCGCCATCGCACGGAAGATACACGCCTCCGCCGATTGCTGTTGATATCTCCTGCACTTTGGCATTTATGTCTAACTCACTCTTGCCGTAGTACCAGAGGTTGACCACGATGGGCACGGAACCGTCATCGATTGAGCCAACGTTCGGCTCGTACACCAGATACGGAAAAGCCGTGTCCGCTTCGGCGGCAGTCGGGTACGCCGGGAGGCCGAAGCCAGAGAAGAACGCATATAGCGCCGCAGCCTTTGTCAAGGGAGCTTCACCAGCTTCCTGACGTTGTAACGCTCGAAATCGAACGACGCCACGCGCGGCGCGGCGCTCGGAATGCCAACGACGATAAAGTAACTGTCGCCGTGCTTGAACACGTCCTGCTCATCAAGCGATGTGCCCTTGGGGGTAATCACGGTATCGGTATACTGAACCGTGGCTTGCTGCGCCGCCATCTGCTCGACCGGTGACATATCCTGAAACGCGATCTGTATCTCGACGCCCTCTGTCCATGTGTTGACGATGCCGCCCTCCGGATCGCGTTCCTTGACCTTGTTCATGATCGTGCAAGGCTCGTAAAAGCTCTCGTATAGGCTCATAACTTCCTCCATCTCGCAAGCTTCGCCGCGAACACGTTCCTCCATGTCAGAGTCTTCTGCACTCCGCTCCCGCTCGGCGGCGCTTTGCTGTAGCTGTACCCGCCGAAGCTCTCCGACTGGTACGGGCTCGCCACTGTCGCCGCGTTCTGGGCGTTCCATTCCTCGATTTCTTTGGTAATGGATATGACCGCTGACGGGATCGCAAGCGCCCAGACGGCCCCGTGGAAGCTCTCAGGGGCTAATCTGTCCTCTTCGTCGCCGTAGCGGTGAATGCCGTCGTTAAACACGCTCCCGATTATCCGGTAATACTGTCCGTTCTGGAGGAACGGCAGCGCGAGTGCCCCATCAACGACGGTGTATGTGCCGACGTGAACACCGCCCGGCACGGTAAACCAGTTGCGGAGAAATCCGCAAACTTCGTCAAGCGTTTCATTCATGCTGCCGTCCTCCTTTGCTTATCAGCCCTTGGCCGTTACTGTGGCCGAGCCGGACGCTACCGCCTTATTGAGACTGTCCGCCTCAACAAGGGTCAGGGTCTTGCCCGTCGCAGCCGTGATGTCCGCCGCGCCGTCCCAGCTGTCCCAGCCGGACACGTCTTCCCCCATGGTCACGGTTTCGGCAGCTTCGCCAACCTTGTACTTGTAGACGTTGCCCGCGCTGCTCTTGGCCGGGGTAACCGTCAGCTTTGTAGTACCGGAAGCCTTACCGGCGGCGCTTGTAACGGTCAGCGCGCCGAGGGTGCTGCCGATCGTGCCGACGACAATGCCGTCGATGCGTTCCGCGAACAGCTCCACGCCCGAAACTACCGTGTCCTTCGAGGTAAGGTTATCGTAGTCCGAAGTCTCGTGAATGCCGATCAGACCGGTCTCATCGGTGGTGAAGTTGAACGCCTCGGCGACATCTGCCGTTGCGGCGTCGACGTAGTAGCAGACGATGTTCCCGGACGCGGTCGCGGCGATTTTCCCCTGCGGCACGGAGGAATTGAAAAACGTGGTGCCGATACCGAGGAAGTTCTCCACATACCTCATACCGAACACGCTCTCTACAGTGATGTTGTGATCGGCGAGGTAGTCCGCGACGTCCATCGGGTTCATGAAGTACACTGCCTGGATATTGTCGTCCTCAAAGAGGATCTGAAGCTGTCCCCACATGCGCGCGAGCGCAGTCTGGAAGTTCTTACCGGTGGTCGAGGTCTCGCCGCTCAGCATGAACGTGAAGAAGTCCTTTCGGATTCCCCTCTGGACATCACGCAGCATTTCAGCCGTGGTAGCCTCGACGGCCTGATCATAGCCGCGGTCTACGATCGCTTCAAGGGTGGTGGCCTTACGCCACTTCTTCAGCGTGATTTCCTTGTAGTTGATCTCTTCGACCTCATACTTGCTCAGCGGTATGGTTTCGCCTTCGCCGACGATCCCGCTCTCAAGCTTTCCCTTTGCCTTATAGCTCTTCAGGACGGTTCCGGGCTGCTTCTTGATCTTTCTGGTGACGCCCAGCGCCTCCAGCAGCTTCTTGACGGAGTAGCCGAACTGGTCGACAAACTCCATTTCTCTCACTCGCGAGAGATCTTCTCTCTTAATCAGGTTTGCTTCTGCCATGATTAATCTCCTTTGTTCTCAGTGTTGATAAGTTTCGCGTATTCCGCGCGGCGAGCTTCACGGTCGGGCATGGCTGCGATCTCTGCGCGCGTCTTTACCGCGCCGGAGTTGTTCGCCGGTGGAGTGTCCACCTTCGCGCCCTTGGTGATCGTCTTGCCGACAAGCCCCGCGAAATCACCGCTCACAAGTGCATCGAGCGCCGCAGTGTCCTTGAGCTTATCGCCGTCAAGCTCAGCTGCGTCGATTTCCGCGCCCGCTCCGCGCATAGCTATTTCAAGGCTTTTGCCGGTAATGCCCTTGCTCTCAAAATACTTGCGCACTGCCGTGGTTTTCGCGGCCTTGGTTTCCTTGGCGGTCTGCTCGGATTTAAAAGTCTCGAAAGCAGTCTTCTCTGCTTCGTACTTTTTCTTGTAACCGCCTTCTGTAGCCTTCAGATCGTCCAATTCCTTCTGGACGCCCGGAAGCTTTTCAGCTGCGACTTTAAATTCATCGCGCTGTGCAGTGATCCCGTTGAGCGTATCGGTGTGGAGCTCGATCACACTGTCGATCTGCTCATCCGTCAGCCCCATTGCCTTGAGGGCCTTTCTCGTAACTGCCATGATTATTTCTCCTTTTTCGGTTCTTCGGCGGCTGTTCTTCGCCGCAGGAGTGGGCATAAAAATAAGCCCACAACTTTCGTTGTGAGCTTATTCTAAAATATTCATTTGGCTTTTGTGGCTCATTTTTCAGTCGCCGCGAGACAGGTATTCTTCGATGATTTTCCCGTAATCCTTGGCGTTCTTTTCAACAGCCTTTTTGATGAATCGCCGCGGCTTTTGCGGCGTGCCGATGCGCCATTCCCCGGTCAGCGGGTCTTTGTATGCCCAGCGTTTCTTCGGCGTGCCCCCGGCCACGTTCTCCGCGCCGGTGCCCTCGTGGACGTAGACGGCATAATTGACGTCCGTCCCCACGTATACGGCCTTCTCATCGGGGACGACCTTGTGTGTAATGCTGCCCTTGAGTTGCCCCGTATCGCGAGCTTTCATTTCCTCAACTTCGTCCTTGATGTCGCCCTCGGCGGCTATGCCTACCGCTTCAAGGGCAATGAGAATCTGCTCTCGAAGGGCATTTTTTACAAGGTCTTTGTTATTTATGATCTTGATCTCTATGCTCAACGTTCACACCTTCTCAATTTCAGCGGCGCGGCAGCCGTATAGCTTCCAGTCGCCTTCGTCGCCGTAGCCTCCCGGTGTGCCCTTTTCGTCGGCCTCCACTTCGTATCGAGCCTCACCTTTTACCTCGCCAACATCTACTACAATACCGGTAATTCCTGTTTCCTTTATTCTGACATGATCAAAAAGCTTTATCATCTTTTGCCGCCTCCCTAAACGCCGTGGTTATTCTCGGTTTGCTTTCTGGCGTGTCGCGTATCCACGCAGTGCGGAATACCTGTCCTTTTGTTCCTAATTTCATGTAAATTCTGAACCGTTCGCATCCATCTTCATCAATGGCAAACTTCACAGCCTTACTTTCGTCGAATTGCCGAGCTATATCATAGCGTAGCCGCAAAACATCATCCGCGGAATACCCTGCGTTGAAAAAATCTTTCGCGTGCTTTGTTCCGGCCTTAAGGAAATAACCGCTGAATTTTTTCGGCGTGGTTTGGCACGGCGCGTTTTTTATTGTTTTCCTCTGGTGCTTGATGGTTTTCAGCTTTGCCCATTCGTCCAGATTACTATACTTCAAATCTTGAAATTTTGCAAATGTATTCGGTGTTTCTTTTCGCGCATATTTGGTATATTCCTGATACTGTGCGTAATCAGCGTTACGCCGAACCTGCTTTTTGAACTCCAGCGTAGTGCCTTGCGGGTCTTCCTCCATTTTCCGCTCAAGCCATTCCGGATATAACTCTCGCGGGCGTTCATGACCTTTAATTTGTCCCTTGATCTGGCACCGGCAATTATAGATATTACCGCCGGAAGCTCCCATAGACCCATCGCCGGGAAACATGAGCTTTTCTCCACCAACTGTAAACGGTTCGTTTACTCCGACGCGCTGGCCATCAGCCATTCCGTGGTTGAAGCGTGTCCGCCCATCATGCACGGATAACCACTCGCGTGTCATTTTGATGCCCATGTCCGCAGCCTGTTGATAACTTGCCGTTCGCCCGCCGTTTGCCGCAGCTGTGGTCGCGGTGCGCGCGGTGCGGATTGCACTGCCGACGCTCATATTCGTCAGCCTTTCCCGTAGTCCAGCAGCTATCTGTCGGTTGCTCTCGCCCATCAATATTCCCCGTGTGACTCGTGCGGTTATCTGCTTTTTGCCGTAGTCGAGATCAATGCCGTGTTTCAGTGCAAGGCTCGGCGGGTAATATGGCATGAGGTCGGGGCGCTCGACAATCAGACGGCGAATAGTCGCTTCGTCATATAGAGTGAAGTCTACGCCCGCTCCGACGCTTTCGATTTCGTAAGCCGCATAGTTACGATTGAGGGTGTATATCCCTGGCGTGGCATCGTTGATATAGGCCACCGCCACTTCATTCGCGTGCGTCGCCCGCTCTGCGAGCTTGTCCCGCAACTGCTCAAATCGTCGGCCGCGGCCGATCTGATTCAAACGCCACTGCTTATATGCTTCTTCGTCGATTTTCCCGGCCTGCAGCATATCCTGCATTTCCTTGTCTCTTACCGCGAACTTAGCAAAATAGTCGTCAATGATGTCCTGCAGCTCTTTAGCGGCCTCATCGTACATTTCCCGGATGCGGTCTTCAAGTTCCTGCAACTGCTCATCTGTCAGCCTGTGGCCTTCATCCAGCTTCATGTTTTATGCCTCGTCCCCAGCGTTATCATCATCGGGGTTTATGTTATCATCATCGGGGTTTATGTTATCGTCCTCCGGATTTTTGTTATTACCGTCGTCGAAACCGTTATCAAAACGGTCCATTTCTTCGGCGAGCATAGTTTCGAGCCGCGTCGCGACTTCATCTGGGGTCAGGAAAGGCAGCTTCTTTAATGCCAGCTCATCGCCGATCAGCTCCCGTGCCTCCATGACCATGTCTGTCTGTTCTTTCTGGTTGCTGACGCGGTTGCGTTTGAAACTCGGCGTCGCGTCCTCTTCCGATACGCCCTGCAGCGCAAGCAGCGCCACGATGCACTCAATGATCTGGAACTCGAAATCGTCCGCTTCCTCGTCCATGGGCTGGTAGGCGGCGTCAATGTGATCGTTCGTGGCCCCGGCGGCGATGGTATGCACGTCCAGCCCGCCGAAGTCCTCATAGATTCCCGCTCTGATTTCCTGCAAATATTCTTTTCGGGCTTCATACGGTATCTGCTGGGTGTACGGCTCGGCAGCATCATTCTCGCCGTCGTCGTACTCGGAATTCACCGACGCAATGTGCTGCGTTTTTAGGCGGGTTCGGAACTCTGCAAGTGCAGCGTCATCCATACCGCCCGCTCTCTTGACGATCCAGTATATTTCCGCGCAGTCCTGAAGATTGTTCGCAAACCCGGAACGGATGAGGTCAAAGGAATCTATCTGCTCGCGCATGCCGACAAGGGTGCTCTGCTTAAGCTCTGAGCCGTAAAGTGGGATTATCGGCAGAACGCCGTTCCAGTTCTCTTCCCCGGCCACCTCGACCTCGCCCGTGGCCTCGACCTTGCGTATCGTGATCTTGTAAGCCGTGTATCTATCCCGCTCAGGCGGTATTGCTTCGGGCTGCCTGTCCTTCCGGTATATGAACTTCTTGTATCCGCGCTCCGTGTAGAGCACGGCGATCAGCGGCTTGTCCGCGGCGAGCTGCCAGAATCGGATTCCCGCTCTCACCGCGCCGGTGTCCTCGTCCGGCAGCGGCTTGAACTCCGTGACGGGAAACACATACATCTGGCTGCCGTTCCAGAAGATGAAGCTCCGGCCGTGGATCAGCGCTTTATAAGCGGCCTGTTTAATTTTTACATCGGCATTTCTGCCAAGCTTTTTCTTCGTTTCCTCTTTCTCGAACGTGAGGCCGTTGCCCAGGGAGTACATATTCCGCTGCGTGTTCAGCCTGTGGAAAAAGTTGGAGCAGATTTTATTGTTTGCCGCCGTGATGTCCACGATGCGCACGCCGGTCACGTCCATCATGGTCTGGACGTAGTTGCAGATCGTCGTGTTCCGCTTTTTGTCGTATTGATCCGCCGTCAAAGCGATTTCGTACTCTACGCTGGCCTTATGTTCTGCAATCGCACGCTTTACGAAGTCTGCGAGCTCTTCCGGCTTCACAGTCTCGAAGTCCTGATAGGTCAGGAAACTCATAGATATTGCCCTCCAAATATCGTTGAAATGGTTTTGTCTTTGCCGTCTTTATACGCACTGCGCAGCAATGGGCGCAGTATTGTGTATGCGAAGTATCGCGTGTCGTCCATCGCGTGATCGTTTTCTTTGATCACGGCGTCTGTTGTGGATTTTTCATTCCAGCGGTAAAGCTTGAACTCCCGCAGGCAGCTCTCGCAGCTCTCGTGAACGGTTATCAGCCCCGCCTTCAGGCACGCCGCCGTGAAGCGGATGCCGTCAAGCACATCGTTTTTCGCTTTCTTCGTTTTGAACCTTTTCTTCTTCCGGATCAGTGTTATGAATGACGCCGCCGACGGGTCTATTACTACGCAGCTGATCGTCATGTCACCCGCCAGCTCTTCAAGCTTGGCGTAGTATTCGTCGTCTGTCAGTTGCTCCCGCTCCTCGCGGCCGGAATAGTAAAACTCCCGCTCCCGCTGCGCTTTCTTCCCGTCCCATGACCAAAGCCCCGCCGAAAAGGCGTTGAAAGTGCCGTAGTCTATCGAGATGAACCAGCGCTGAGGGTTCGCCGCGTGCTCGGCCTTGATGTTCGCTTCGGTGAACTCGGTGTACACAAGCCCCTCGGCCACGCACCACTCGCCAAGGATGAAGCGCTGGTAGAACACACCGCTGTACATCCCCCGGTATCGGGCTTTCGTTTCCTCGCTCAGAGAGAGGTTATCATCCATCGTGAAATGGAGATAGATTAGATGCTTCCCGCTCTCCTCGCCGAGCTTATCGATCCATTCTTTCTTGAACCAGTGCTCCGGGCTGTCCGGGTTGCAGTTGAACCAGAACTTCGAGCCCTCGACCGAGCATCGCGCCGTCGCCTGATTGACAAAGCTTTCAGGCATCAGCGCTACTTCGTCAAACAGCACGCCCGCGAGCGTTATGCCCTGTACCAAGTCCTGACTGCTCTCATCATTGCCGCCGAAGATGTAGAAATAATTTATCACCGCGCCGCGGCGGATCTCGATGTAATTGTCTGCGCGGTGATAGGTGTATCTGTACCCCCGCGTCCGCAGCATTCGCTGCAGCGGCCCGAGGACATTCCTCCGAAAGCTGCCGATCGTCTTCCCGCACATGCCGAAATTCTCTTCTCGGAACGACGACATCGCCCACATGACGTAGGACAGCGCCATCGACACCGTCTTCCCGCTCCTGATCGCACCGTCGGCGATGATGCCCTCATAGTCTGCCACCCCGCTTGATGGCATCCACCATGTCAAAACCTGCTTCTGCTTGTGGGAAAACGGTTGAAACTTGAAACCGGCGCTCCTTACGCTTCGTCTTGCCATATTCTCGCCGCCTTCTCGTTCAGCGCCTCAAGGAAACCGTCGTCCTCCAGCAGCTCCTGCGTCTCGGTTATGATCTCGCGCCACACTTCCGGTTTGCGGTTCTTCAGCCAAAAGATTATGGCAGCCACGTCCGGTGGCATGGTTTTCTCTGTTACCGTGACCTTTGCCGTGCCGTTTTTTATGCCATTTACGGTGCCCTCTTTCTTGACCTCCGTATACGTGTAGCCGAGAGCGCGCTTTAACAGCGCGTTCTCGACTTTGATGTCCACGATTTCTTTCCCCTTGGACACCGCCGCGGCAATGTCCGGGAAGCGGCGCTTCCAGTCGTAAAAGGTCGACGGAGCGACGCCTATTTTTTTCGCGAGGTCTTCATCAGTGCAGCCGTCGCGCGCCCAGGCGGCGAGCAGCTCAAGCCCGCTCTCGGTGCGCCACTGCGCATACTTGCCTCTTGTGCTGGGTTTTCCCCCGGCTGCCGGCTTCTTCTTTGTTCCGGGTTTCTTCTTGGCTGCGATCGTGGCTCACCTCCTCCTGTCAGCTTTATCAAGCCTCGCATCGCTCCTGCGGTATCGCCCGCTCGGAGCTGCCCTTTTATCGTCCTGTACTGCTGCTTCGTCAGCAGATGCTTGCAGCGCTCGAGCGCCTGCCACTCATTCATTCAGCAGCACCGCCCGCTCGCCGGTGAACTTCTCCCATCGGTCGATTATCACGTCGACGTAGTGCGGATCGAACTCCATGCAGTATGCACGCCGCCCGTTCTGCTCCGCCGCTATGATCGTCGTCCCGCTCCCGGCAAACAGATCGAGAACGCTGTCCCCGGTGTGCGTCGAGCACTGCATCTGGTAGTCGAACAGGCGCACCGGCTTCATCGTCGGGTGCTCCTTGCTCTTTATCGGCTTCGGGAACTCAAGCACAGTGGATTGTTTGCGGTTTTTGAAGAAATAGTGCCGCGCGCCGTCTTTCCAGCCGTACAGACACGGCTGTGTTTCATCGCCGAGCGGTATTTCATCTTCCTCGATCTCCCGCTCTCCGTATAGACAGGGCTCGTGCTTCCACTGGAAGTCCTGCCTGCCCATGACGTGCGTGTTTTTTACCCAGATCAGGCACTGCCGGATCTGGAATTTGCTGTCCATACAAGCGCCGCGGAAGTTATAGCCCTCCGAGTCCGCGTGCCAAATGTAAAATCCCGCTCCGGGCTTCATCACAGCAGCCGCATTCCGGAACGCCGCCGTGAGGAACTCGCGGAACTTATCCGATGCCATGTGGTCGTTTTTGATCTTCCCGGCCGCGCCCTCGTAGTCCACGTTGTACGGCGGGTCAGTCAGGAGTAAATCCATCTGGGTGCCGGCGCACAGCTTTTCCACATCCTCGCGTTTCGTGCTGTCGCCGCACATCAGTCTGTGCCCCCCCAGTTGATACACAGCGCCCGCTCGTGCTTTCGGCTTTTCAGGCAGCTCCGGCACGTAATTGTCCTCGACTACCTCGGCGCTCAGTTTGTCCTCGAATCCGAAATCAAAATCAAATCCAGACAGGTCGACCTTTTCAAGCTCGGCCGCGAGTGCATCCATGTCCCATGGGGACTCCGCCGACTTGTTGTCGACGATTCTGAACTGCGCTATCTCTTCTTCGGTCAGATCATCGGCTATAATGCACGGCACAAGCTGGTCTCGCAGCACGTTTGACCGCTGTGCCGCCTGTACGCGCCCGTGTCCGACGATGATGACTCCGTAGGGGTCTATTACCACCGGCTGTTTCCAGCCATACGTCGCGATGCTGTGGGCAATGTTGGCAAGCTGTGATTCCGGGTGGGTCTTCGCGTTGTTTTCGTATGGCCGCAGCTCATCGAGCCGCTTGTAAACGATGTTCATCTTTTGCATGATCCCGCTCCTTTTTTATGGACTCCGGATTCTCCGGATTCATTTACCCGCTCGGCGAACCACCCGCGGGTGTAAAAACAGCCCGTCTGTCCGGGCTGTTAAGCGTCTTTCCGCTTTGCCGCAGAAAAGGAGAAGATGAAGAGAGGATCATCTGTCCTTCTGCGGATATGATATCAAGTTCTTTTGGCTTTCGTGGCTCATTTTTTTCTGCCGTCCACAAGCCCTAAATTCCCGGCAACAGCTTTGAGGAAATCGCGGTGCCATCTTTTGGCCGTTGCCTCAGATATGCCAGGCAGCGCGAGCGCCGCGCCGGGGATGTTGTAGCGAACGCGCGACCAGTATATCAGCCTGACCAGTTCGAGCCGTTCGTCTGCATCCGCGCAGCTGTCGCGCGTCGTCTGGATTGCTTTCTCGATTGCGCGCCGCTCCGCCGGGCGCTGGTTGTCCGGATACCGGTAAAGGGTCTTCTTCACGTAGCCCCACCAATCGTATCTGGGTTTGCTCATCTACCCCGCCCGCCTTTCAAAGCTTGTCCACCGCAGCGAGGTCGAGGAAGGTCTGTCGCGTGAAGCCGTAGTCCTTCGGTGCCGGCGCCGGTTCTTCCTGCCGTCTGATTTCCTCGCGGGTCTTCGGCGGTGCGTTCAACTCCGCGCGCAGCCGCGCCCGCTCTTCCGGCGAACGCTTGTCTTTCACTCTGTCGTACTCGATTTCCGTCAGCTCGCCGCGGAAACCGCAGATGCCGCACGCTCCCCTGCCTCCGCGCTGACGGATGGGCGGAATATCGTGCAGGGTGAACAGCGTGTTTAGCTTCCTGTAGCAATCTGCGCAAAGGTGATCGTAAACCATGTTGCTTTTGTTCTTCATGTCTCGCTCCTTTCTGCGGCTTATTCCTGCCGCCGTTTCCGCCCGCCTCTCTTCGGTGGACGGGGTAATATGATCTGCCGGCCGCGGATGGTCGGTTTACAAGGCAATACGCAGCGGATATATGTACTCACGGGGCGTCCGTCTTCATCATCCAGGCGCTCGAACGCCGTCTGATTTGCTGTCGGGAGTACCTGAATATCCTCGACGTCCTCAACGGGTTCGGGCTCTGTGTAAATGGGCTTGGCAAGATTGCCGCGGCTCGTGCTCCATGAGCATTGCCCCGGCTCAAGACCGTGAACATTGTGGACAAGGTAGTATGCGAGGGCGCTGTGATCGGCGCGCCCGTCGATGGGCTCTATGCTGACGCCGTTCGTCGTCGGCCAGATATCACGGAGCATATCCCAGCTGCATTTCTCAATGACCATGTGGTGATGGAGGCGAGCCTCGCGGTCTTCTTCCGGGCTCCAGTTTGCGTTCACAAATATCATGCGGGGATTGCGGTCATGCTTTGCCTTGAACGCAGCGCGCAGGGCGCGGCAGAACTTCTTTCCGTTTTCCTTGAGGGCTGCGTAGTCGGACGGAAGATGTTCGTCATCGTATTTCAGAGTGACGAGGATCCATCCCTTTTCAAGGTTCGTGTTCAGTATACGGGCGAGCTGCTTTGTTCTTTCTATCTCGTTCTGCCTGATCTTTCTCTCGGAGGAGTTCCCTGCTATGCGTGTTCCCCTTGTCTTCTTTGCGCTCGATCTCGCAGACATCCATGTCCGCTTGATCTCCACGACGGAGCCGCTTATGATCTTATATTCCATCGGTATCCTCATCCTTTTTATCTCCGTGTCCTTATGTTAGCGTCCTAAAAGTCTCGCAAGAAACGCACACGCGCGCGTTTCTTTTTATTTTGATATAGTTACAAAGGTGCGGTTTTATAGTGATTGTGCTGTTATTCCCCGTGGAACTTTGTGCATTCTGCCTCTTGATTCTGTACGTACATTGTCGTACAATAAGGGCACATTAGAAATATGTGCAGCCCGCCACGGGCAGAAAGGAAATTTCAATGAATAGATATTCTTACTCCGAGCTTCTTGAAGCCGTCAAAGCAAATGAGACCCCCGACAATGTGAACGCACTCGGTGAGTGGTTCGAGCAGTATGGTGATCAGTTCTGGAACGGCGAGTACTATGATGCTGACGGCCTGCGCCTCTTCCCGGTTTATGTCGAGGTCAGTAAAGATCAGTTTGCGATCACGAGATATGAGGTGCGCTAATGGCTAAAACAGAACGCCTCGAAATTCGGCTCACTTCCGAGCTCAAAGAGCAGCTACAGGCCGCAGCCGAAGCTGAAAACCGCACGATCTCGAACTATGTCGAGAACCTTATAAAACAGGCTCTGAAGAAGGAGGCTTAAGCCCTCCTTCTTTTTTGTCGTTCATTCAAAGTGGGCTCTAAGGTGCTGCCGGTTGGCGGCAGCACCTTACAATCTACTTTGGTTAATTAACTGTTCTGAAGAATACTTCTTCGATGGATTTGTCTAATGCCTGCGCTATCGCACGTGCATTCAACATACCGGGGATTATATCAATCTCGTATCGGCCTACAGTGTTTATATGTATTCCCGTTTTCCGGCTCAACTCTGTGCTTGTCATTCCCGCTTCTATGCGTGTCAGCCGCAGGGACTGAAAGGTGTTCAGTGGTCCGTGATATCCCAGCACTTCGGATATGTCTGCGTTCAGTGCCGAGGCGATACTGTGGATGCCTTTTATTCCTGTGCTGCCCGTCTGTACAGCGCGAAGTATGCGCGCCGCTTGTTTAGGCTCCTTAAAGAGTTTGCCGAGTTCCTGCCCCTTTACCAGCTTTTCGAAAACATCGGTGTCAATTTTTATTTCCGAGCTCATTAGTTGCCCTCCTGTTCCATGCCTCGATTGCCCGCTCCGGTGTGACAAATTCCGCCATCTCGGCACCGCATGTCTCGCAAATTACTTCCCATCGTTTGTAATCTTCATTGGCATAGATGATCTTTTGCAGGTGGACAGCGCACCCGCTCTCCCCGCAGAACGGGCAGGGTTTTAATTCAGGCATTCATCATACCCCCAGCTTATCCATTATCGCCGCAAGCTCGCACGTCGCTTCGTTAAGCGTCTTGAGCTGATTAGCAAGAACATCTCGGAAACACGTCGGAGGCTCTGCCTCATCTCTGTCGGTGATGCTTACACCAAACATGTGAACATTTATCTTTTGTGCCATGATCAGAATTTCTTGTGCCATGTTATTTGCCTGATCCATCATGCTCGAAAGCGGGGCTGCACTCCCCTGAAGCATCCCTGCCTCCGGGGCGCCAACGCAATTTCTGTTGTCTTCGTAACTCATCATTTTCTTCTCCTCCATTCTGAACATCCGCCGTTGTTTTTCCATACGCAGCGGTCACATTTGCCGTAGCACTTTTTATGTTTGGTCATCCGCCTGTCACTCCTTTTACGTGGAGAGCCTTTATTCTTCTCCTGCGCTCAGAGGTTTCGAGGTCTGCGAGATTACTCGGTGCATCCATCCTTGCGCCGCAGTGAGGACAATATCGGAAAGAATATGCCCCGGTATCAAAACCGCATCTTGAGCAGACGCACAGCATAGAACCCGGAACGCCGCTGCTTCTCCAGCTTCCATGAATCTCCGGTACTACATCCGCCGCAGGAAGCTCTCGAACAGAGTGTGAACATTTGAGGACGGCAATCTGCTCCTTGCCGGTCAGGGGCGTCTCAAACAGGACGTCGCTTATAACGCGAAGTGCGTCTTCTTTTCTGATATATTCATCCATTATCAGTCACCTCCAAATCCATTCTCGCTCCGCAGTTGGGGCAGTATTTCATCCGTGCAGCAAATCCAATTTCGCAAGCAGAGCAGTACTGAATATCCCCCGCGGCCTGACTGTGGAACGGAACCCAGCGCCCGTGCGTCACCGGTTCAACCTCCGCCACCGGCGCACTGCGTATGATCTTCTTCAGCACACTCTTCGTGCTTGGGGTTATCCTCGGCGCGGTGTCTATCGCCCGCTCTAATGCTTTAGCTTCGTAGTATATAGGCATGGTCAATCCTCCAGTTTCATAAAGCATCCCCAGAATGTTTGCATCTTCTTTCCGCTGTGATGCCCGAATAGCGGTTTTTCTCCTATCGCTTTCCAGACATCTGCGGCGGGTATCTGCGTTTCCGACCATTTGAATATGAGCACGCCGTCAGGCTTGAGTACCCTCATGCATTCTTTAAAGCCGTCGTGAATCATTTGTGGCCAGTTCTCATCAAGCTTACCGTACTTCTTAGCCATCCACGCATTTTCCCCTACGCTTTTAAGGTGAGGCGGGTCGAACACAATCAGCGCAAATGTATTGTCCTCAAAAGGAAGTTCTGTGAAGTCGCACTGTATATCCGGGGCGATCACGCACTGCCTCTCACTTTGCCCGTTGGTGCTTTTCCACACTCCGCTTATCGCTTCCGCCCGCTTGTCACAGTACACTGCCGCCGGGTGGTTCTTGTTAAACCAGATCGTCCGAGATCCACAGGTCGCATCAAGGATTTTTTTGTCAGTCGTCATCCCGCTCCTCCGTACTCACGCCTGTGCCTGCCTGCGCGGCAGCAGTCACATAGAGTCGGATCATACGGCGAAGTTCTAAATGCAGAATCTCATTCGCTCTCTTCTCTCGTTCAAGCTCGTTTTTTGCCGCTGCTGCCTCGTGTTGCATTCTGAGCGCCGCCGCTAAGGTGTCTTTGCGTATCGCCGACGACGTTTCAAGTACGTCGGCGGCCGTGCTGAATACCTCGCGGCAGGTCGCCTCCTGTCTCTGCTTAACTGGGCAGTCTTCGGGGCAGTCCCCGACGGTTTCGGTTGCGTAAGTGCGCAGGGTTTTAATGATCTCTTCGTATGTCACGGTTCAGTTCCTCCTTTAGTGCTTTAAATATCGGGTACGCCTGCTGCGGCACAACAGCGTTGCCTAAACATTTAAGTCTGTCCACCCGATTGGGAAGCCCATTAACCACTCTACCCACGCTGGGTTCAGCTGCCCAGCAACGTCCGTCCGCAAGCTCCTGTGATTGTTCCCGCCCGTGCTGCCCTGACTGTCCGCGGCACATGGGGTGGTGTATAACTTCTCCAGTGCTATCGCCTGAGTCAGGTTGCACTTGCCCGGCTCTTTCTGCCTTGATGGCAGGACGGATTGCAGCGTGTCCTTGTACTCGTTTGCCCTCGGTGTGGGAAATAACTTTGCTTTCGCTTCCGTGCTCGCATCCTTGTATGCTTGGCACATAAGCGGGTCTACCTGCTCCCTCAAATTGCTGGGCCGGCGCCGGTTCTTCCTGCCGCCGTTCGTCGCCTGCCTCTTCATTGCCTCGTAGCTGCGGCAGTTCATGCTGTCCATCGTGTTCGGCGTAGCCCACAAAGAAGACCCTGCTTCGTCTGTGCCAAGCTCCGACAGCCGCAGCTTCATAATTGAACACGACGACGTTATAGCCAGCGTGCTCCAGATCCTTGACCACCTGCCCGGCGGCAATCTTGATGATTCCAGGTACGTTCTCACCGACGACGCAATGCGGGCGCAGCTCTCGGATAACTCGGAGCATTTCAGGCCATAGGTAACGGTCGTCCCCTTTACCTTTTTGCTTTCCAGCCACACTGAAGGGCTGACAGGGGAATCCTCCAGAAATAACGTCAACTGTGTGTAATCCTGTCCGCTCATAGAAACTCTCCTTTGTCAGGGTTCTGATATCTCTCCACCGCGGCACATCCGGCCAGTGCTTTTCAAGTACCTTGGTCTGGTAGTCCGCCCATTCGCACTGCCCCACAGTGGTGAATCCTGCCCACTCGGCAGCGAGGTCAAGCCCACCGATGCCGGTGAATAAGGACAAGTGTGTGAGCCTCTCACTCATACGATCTCGCCCGTCTCCGGGTCTGTGTCGGGCTCGTAGTTCACCTGCTCGTCCACCTCGTTCAGCACCTGCACCAGCGCGCGTGAAAGGGACAGGCCACGTCCGGTGTCGTCGTTCCAGAATCTCATGGGCTCTATGATTGCCGTGACAAACATTCCGGATTTTCCGATCACATATCCGAAGTTCCGCCCGACTTTACGCCGGACAAACAGCCGCGTCCTGTCGTCGTCCGCGAGCAGCGGCTTTGTGTACGCAGCATCGAGGAATACTATATCTCCGTCCGCCGTGCTCCATGCGTCTACTGTCTTGCCGTAGTGAAGGAATCTGAGCAGCACGCTCGTAAGCTCTTTGTCGCCCTCTACATATTCGTCGAGCTCATAGTCCGTCAGGATGACGTTGCAGACCTTGACTTTCTCTCTGGTCTTTTCATCAAAGTCAAGGCACACGCCTACGGTCTCTTCATCCATGAATGGCATACCGAGTGCGGGGAAAGTCGCGCCGAAGTCTCCGATCCATTGCGTGCCGCCCACCTGCGTCAGCGTTATTATCCCGCGTGCCTTGCACAGCTTAGCTATGTCTTTAAGCTTCATAACGTTCCTCCATATAGTCTGTGATGATCTTCGCCGCCTGCTCCCAGCCGTAGGCCACGGCAGTCGCGTAGCCCTGTTCGCGCAGGTCGGCAAGCCATGTGTCCTGGTTCTTCGAGGTGGTGTTCCCGTGCTGACGCTTCAGCTCTATGAACAGCCCGTGATAGCCGCAGCGGGCTACCGGCAGGCAGATGTCCGGCACGCCGGACTTCACGCCCTCGGCGCGGAAGCGCCCGGCCTCGGCCTTGTTCCGCTTCCCGCCGTTCGGGATGTGGAACATTAAGGTCAGCTCCGGGTACCAGTAAGTGCGCATTGACGCCCAAGAGAAAAGTGTCTTCTGCTCATCGCTTTCAGTAGGGCAGGGCATCTTCTTCCGGTTCCGGGCGCTCGCTGCTGTCATTGTTGTTTCCATATATCTGTTCCCTCCAGTCGCCCCGGTACTGTGCCCGCGTGTCGCGGCTGCGCACTGGAGCGCTGCGCTGCCGCTGACGCGTGAGCATATACTTGGGCATGAAACTGTACTGTGCTCCCGCTCTTCCGCAATGAAAGCAGGGGCTGTTATCTGCGATGTGGGTAAGTATGTAATGCTTGGTGTCGAACCGCCGGTAGTGATCGGGGCAGAGGCTTATGTACTGCCGGAACACATCCTTCTTCTTGGTGCTCATATCTGTTCAAAAGGCTTGCGGCGGGGCTTGCGTTTGGGTTCTCCCAAGGTTCGGGGCTTGTACTCCTCGCAGTCCGCCGGTTGTCTCTTGTCCGGTGGATGCTTCGCCAGCCGTGTGCTTCTGGTGATCTCGGCATAGCTGCAATTGTATAAGTCTTTCAAGCCCTGCGCCGTCGTTCGGAATATGCAGTCTGGGTGTTTGCAGCGGCGTAGCTTAAATGCTTCCTGCGCCGCCGCGCTTTCTTCCTCCGGCATGCCTCTTCTCCTCCTCTCTCAAGCTATTAGCGAGCTTCTTGATGTTGTTTTTAAGGCCTTCATACATCGCTTTCAGTTCGTCTTTCTCTCCGGCAATGTCGATAAGTGCCATTTCGAGCTCGTCGATCTTGCGGTGCAGACGGTCGTTCTCGGCCTGAAGCTCTGCGTCTGTCATGGTGTAAATGGGCTTGCTCATCTGCGCCTCACTTTCTCGCCGTCCGGCATGGTGAAATACTCTGCATCCATCACTGCCGGTGCCGGCGCCGGTCTGTGGCGGCGGTGCGCGGCGCGATTGCGCGGGCGCTCGCCCATCTCCTGTACCTTGGTTGGGTCTGCCCAGCCCTGCCCCTCCGCGATCTCCTTGATCTCCGCCACCTGCTCGCCGACGATATCCAAGTAGATCGTTACGATGATCATGATGCCCGCCGAGATCAGCAGGCATATTGTCCCTGTGCTCATTGCTGTTGTCCTCCTATTACCAGTTCCATTCTGACCATGTGCCGTCCGTGTACGTGTGGCGGCGAGTATCGTCAGTTGGATCGTACTGATGTTTTGTAGCCCCGTCCTCCCACTCGATCAGAAACCAACCGCTGGAGCGCTCGGCCAACAGGGTCGCCTTGTCTCCAATGTCTGGAATGTCCTCTCGGAATCTCTCTATCTGCTCTGGGGTCAAGTCGAAGTATTCAAACGGGCTGCGCTCAGTCTCGCTCATAGTCCTTCCTCCTTCCACGCGTGCTCACTCGCCGCGTGACGTTCTTCGATTTCATACACTGCCTGTCTGAGCAGGCATCCGATCAGGTACGCGACCGCTGCCGTCACGGTCAGCCATGACAACGGGTTATCCATCGCTCGCGTCTCCTTTCCTCCCGGCCAACTCCGCCTTGACAGCGGTGCTGATCCTCTGGAAAGCTTCATAGTCGAGCTGGCGAATCTCGTTCGCAAGCTCAAACATCTCCTCCGTGCGCTTGGTTATGAGGTGTTCGGCTTCTGCCGCGCACTTCTCCAGATCGCGCAGTCCCATCTGTCGGAACTGTGTCTCTGCAGCTGTAAGCTTGTCCATTGTTTTCTCTCCCCCTTGATTTCTGCCGCGGTTATGCCGACGGCTTATTCTCCGCAGACCCCCACCAGAACTCTATAAAAGGCCGGCGAGGAATCCTGACGGTGCGGTTTGTAACTGAAACGCGATACCCGAGCTTCTCCGGAGCGTCATGTGCCTGCAGCCTGATTGCGTGCGGGTTGCAGTTGAGCGCCTTCGCGGCCTGCTCCGGTGTGAGATCGATACAGTCCAGCGATTCAAGCCAATCGCGAGCTTCTGAGGATGTCACATTCTGCCTCCTCACTTGTCCTGCGGCGCGGGCTGGGTGGCCTTGAGTGCCGCCATAGCGTTGACGCCGAGCACGAAGCCCGTACACATGTTCTGCTTCTCCGGCGGCAGCTGTCTGAGCTGCTCTATCGCCTCTTCAAGCTCTTTCTTCATCTCTTCACTCATTGTCGTTTACCTCCTTAATGCTGGTTGAAATTACCACCTGTGAATAATTTGCTGTGCGCTGTTTCTCAGCATATCTATCGTGTTTTGGTTGATCTGCATCTGTGCAGCGTCTATTTGTCTCTGCATTTCCATCTGAAGATACGCAGAGCTGTTGTAGCCGTTGGCGTTGTAGTCGTATATATTCAGCAAATCCGAGTAGCCGTGCCGGCGCACCGGCGTGTATGACAGTGATCTCACAGAATATTCCACTTCGCGCAGTGCCTCTCGGACTTCCTCGTGTATGTACGGTGCCGTCTGCCATGTGTATTCCTTGTCCCGCTCCAGCTTCTGCCGAAGATACGGAGCTAGGTCCTCACTCTCCGGGATGCTGTTCATCGCTTTTTCTCCCCTTCTGGTTGCCCTCGCCTTCGCCGCGTGATATAGTAGCGGCGAAAGGAGGTGATTGTATGTTTGTTTCTGTGCTGTCCGCCAATAATGGCTCATGCCCAGTGTGGCGCGTTCCGGTTTCTGTGCGAGGGTGGTACAGGCTCGATAATGATGGGCATTACCGTTTCCTACGCGCCGAGTGCCCCATTATCGAAAATTCAAAGCTGCCTCTTCACAAACAAACCGAGAAATATCTGGCAATGTTCTGTCGGGAGTGGCGTACCTGCCCGCTCTACAAAGAGTTCCAGCCCGAAACCACAGCCGACATGTAGCGGAACAACTTGTCACACAGTGCGGGGTTCCGGGTAAGCTCATGCCGTGCCAGCAGCTGGGCAATGTCCTCAACGATTCTTCTCGCTTCCTCTTCGCCGAGCTCGCTCTCGATTTCATCGAGCAGCTTTTCTTTCATGCACCGTCCCAGCTCACTCTTTCTGCTTGTCACTCTGGCGTTCTGCGCTTTGAACGTTATAAAACTGTATTCGTCGCTGTCAGAGATGCGCCGCCACGCAATGGTCTTTGCGGTGAGCTTGTCCGGAGCTTCGATCTTCTCCGTAACGCTATATCCCCGCATATATCCGGTCTCGGGATCGCGTGCGCTGAATGATGTGTGCACTGTATAAAGCATTTTCATTTTCCCCGTCTCCTTTCAAGCCGTTCCCGCTCAGTTGTAGCGTGCTATGAGCTGCGCCACGACCTTCTTGCTGATTTCATCCTCGGGGTACACGTCCCAGCCGCGATCATAATTTGCAGTGAAGGTGTTGCCTATTCGGACTGACAGCTTGCTGATCCTGCCGCCGTTCAAGCCGAAGTCCTCGCTCTTCTCTTCGTAGTGCTTCACCCAGCATTCACACTTGACGCCAGATTCTACGATAGTTTCTTCACACCACATTGTTTTTGTCTCCTTTTCGTGTTCGCAGCTAATTTGTTTTTCTAGCTTGGCTATACTGTAGCATAGTTAGGCTAGAAAGTCAAGCTTCTTTTTTTAGCTTAACTAACTTTTTCTTGACATTTTTTATTCTTGCCCTTATACTTCATGCTGAAAGGGGGGTGATTCCGATGGACACTATCGGTGGAAGAATAAGACTTCTCCGAAAGGACGCTTTAAGTCTGACAATGGAGAAGTTCGGCGAGCGCATCGGCATTACTACAGCGTCTCTCAGCAATATTGAAAACGGGAAAACTAATCCAAGTGATCAGACCATCCGCTCAATCTGCCGCGAGTTCCGCGTCCGTGAAGAGTGGCTGCGCAGCGGCGAGGGCTCGATGTATATGCAGCTCACGCCCGATCAGGAACGCGCCGTGTTTCTGGCCAGCGTCACAGCTGGGGAGTCAAGCCCGGAGGTCAACGCTTTCATTGATGCGCTGAAAGCCACGCCGAACGACGATCTGAAAACCGTCATCGCTTTCATCGGCCGCACCTACGAGGCCTATCAGGAGAACCTCAAAAACGGCAAAAGCCCCGACGCGGATTAAACCGCATCGGGGCTTTTGCCTTACCTCACATGTACAGAACCAGGTAATACAGGTTCTGTAATTTTTTTATGTCCAGCATTCGCAGCAGCCGGACGATCTTCTCTATCTCCCGCTCTTTTTCAGTCTCGTTCAAGTCGATCTCCTCTCCTTTTTATGTCAAAATTCTTAAATATGACGAAAAATGATATAAAGTGCAATATAGGCACTATAATGCACTTGACTTTTGAGTGCTGTCGGTGTTAATATTTTATTAACATTTAAGGATGGAATCTTGCTCAGGAGGGAGGTGTAAACTATGGGGCTTCGTTTTCGTAGAAGCTTTAAGCTTGCCCCCGGCGTTAAGCTTAATCTCGGTAAGCGCAGTGTCGGATTGAGCGTCGGCGGCAAATATGGCGGGATGTCTTTTAACACTCGCAGTGGCACTCGTGTCCGGGCTTCAGCTCCCGGCACAGGGCTTTCTTATTCCGCCAAAATAGGCGGTGGGCACAAGCATTCAAGCCGCCGGACATCTGTCGGTTCTTCTAAGCCCGTTTGCGTCAGGTGGTGGTATATCACGCTCGCTGTTTTATTCTTCTTTGCTGGTATTCAGGGATTTTCTCAAAGCGCCGGCACGGCTATTCTTTGCTTTGTCATCGCTTTCTGCATGGGGTACCGTACGTATTCATTTTTGAGGCCGGTGTCGCATGACCTCTCACTTGACTCACAGAACCGGCTTGACGATTCTGATGCATCTCACAATCCTTAGCGCAGCGCTTTTGTTGTTTGAGAGTGTCCCGCCCCTGCTGCAATCAGAGGCGGGACTTGTAACAGATATTCCCTTGTAAACCGACTATCTGCTACGGTTACAGGGTATCAGGTAATCTCCATAATGTCCAGCGCCGAATCGGAAAATCGCTTTCCCATGCAGCAAATACCATAGTTTGTTTACTTTCTTTTTCGGTAAATTATTTTTTGGAGGCGTTCATTTGTGTCCGCTATTCAAGAACTGGAATCGTATATCAAGGAGTACCCATATAAAATCAAAGCCGCCCGCGTCGCCAAGGGGCTGACGCAAAAGGAACTTGCTGAAAAGGCCGGCGTCCCGCTCTCGTTCATTACGAAGCTGAATGTCAACAATCAGGACGCGCTATTAAACTTCGCGGCGGTCTGCCGCGTGCTGGGTATATCAATGGATGAACTGTTTGGCATTAAAGGCTCCACCGATGTTGCGGAGCTGACGGAGCAGATCCATGAGCTTGAACTCGAAAATGTCCAGCAGGCCGGTGACGTTCGCCGCCTGACGGAGGTAAACGTTGAGAAGGACAAACGGCTCTATTCGCACCGGCCGATGCTATATACGCTTATCGCCATGTGTGTGATTCTGACGATGGCGCTGATCGGCTACATGATATTCGATGCATCGGTCACAACCGCCGGTCTGTTTAAGAGTGCCAGAACGAGCACTTTTGCAATCTTACTTATAATCATCGTCCTGCTCTCGCTGATTGTCATTTTCCTCGCCGTGAAGAGTGATCTCAGCTGGAATCGTAAGGAAAAATAAAAACAGCCCCCAGTCTCCAGACCGGGGGCATAGTTATAGGGTGATGCTATGAAATGCCGGAAATGTAAAAAGGAGATTCCTGACATCAGCGCGTACTGCCTATATTGCGGTGCAAAGCAGGAGATCGCTCAAACGCGCAGAGGGCGCGGCAACGGCCAAGGGACAGCATATAAACGCGGGCGCACGTGGACGGCCATGTGGACGTGTGAGACGTTCGTGGACGCCTCCGGGAATCTGCACCAGCGGCGCAGCACAAAAGGCGGCTTCCCGTCCAAGACAGCGGCGCTGGCCTTTGCCGCGAATCCGGTCGAGGTTCAGGCAAAAGATGCTTACCGCCCCACGCTCAACGACTATTATAAGGGGTGGTCTACCAGCGCTTACAATGCGCTGTCGAAGTCGAAGCAATGCGCGTATGATATTGCTTGGAAACGCATGGAGGCGCTGAAGAATGTCCCCATGCTCGATTTGACAATTAACAATCTGCAAAGCTGCGTCGATTCTCAAGTCGAAACGTTTTACCCTGCGCGGGATATGAAAACGCTTTTCTCGCAGCTGTATAAACGTGCCGTCGCTGAGGGGCAGGCGCGGACGAATCTCGCCGAGTTTATCGAGCTGCCGCCGTTGGAAGAAACCGAGCAAAAGCCGTTCACCGAAGATGAGATAAAATCCCTGTGGAAAGCTTATGATGGTGGTGATAAGTTTCTTGCCTTCCCGCTCCTGATGATCTATAGCGGCATGATGCCCGGAGAGCTGCTGCGCTGTACCTCCGACATGATCCACACCGATACGCATGAAATCATCGGCTGCGGTCTGAAAACCAAAAAGCGAAAAGAAACGCCGCTGATTTATCCTGACTGGCTCGGCCCGCTCGTGCTGGATATTCTCTCCAACGTCAAAAGCCAAAAAGGCTATATCGTCGGCATGAACGCGGATAATTTCTATACCGAGTATCACGCCGCACTCGCTCGGGCAAAGGTGCGTGACCTGCCGCCTTATTCATGCCGGCATACCACAGCAACAGCGCTTGCTCTGGCCAAGACCGCGCCGAGCCTGATTCAGGAGATCATGCGTCACACGAAGTTCTCCACGACGCAGCGGTATATCCATCCCGACATGCAGAGCGCCCACAACGCTATCAACGTCCTCGACAAAGGCGCTGAGTGACGCCGTAATCGCCCGTCAAAATTCCCCGCGTAGCTAACAAATTCAGGGGAATTTCGGTTTCAATATGGCCTGTAAAGTGTCGAAAAGCGTATTCGCGTAGCTTACAAAATAGCCTACAAAATCCCGCAAACGCCTGAAAAATCAAGGGGTTTCTCGCCCCTGCTAAGGGAGTAGGTGTCTAAAAAGCACGCGAGGGTTCAAATCCCTCCTTCTGCGCCACGACGGAGCAAAGTTTACTTTGCTCCGTCGTTTTTTGTATATTTAAAATTATCCGATCATACCAATATCCCGGAAACCGTCAATGATGGTCTCCGGGATATTTTTCCGGCTCTGTGTCAATAGTTGGGGTAGAGCTTAGCAAAAAATAGCAGTGGAGGCGTGGGCGGCGTGGTGCCCACGCCTTTGCTGCATAATAAAATAGCCGCTTGAGATTTTAGAGTTTTTGTAAGAAAATGGAGTAAAAGCAAAAATTAGGCAGTATCGTTCCTTGAGACAGCAGCATACTGCTCCTAAGCTGAAAGCATCTTGAATAGAAAGAGAGCGAAAAAGATGTTTTCAAAGAACCTATCCACGTCCATCC
>CAKTIH010000018.1 GCA_934565615.1 uncultured Oscillospiraceae bacterium
TACTCTTATTTTTTCAACATGCTAAAAGTTGGAGCACCCGGAGCTACCCAGGTACCCCAACTTTTAGTTTACAGCCTAAAAGAATGACAAAATCAGTCGCTCCATTTCCATTCGGCGACTTCCGGCAGGTCAAGACCGTACTCTGCGATATACTGCTTGTGCTCAATGAGCTTATCCTTCATCTGCTGGATGAGGTACGCGCCGCGGTTGCCGAGCTGCGGCAGATTATACACCGCGGACATGACCAGATCGAAGCGGTCAAGGCGGTTGAGCACGCGCATGTCAAAGGGCGTGGTGATCGTGCCCTCTTCGATGTAGCCGCGCACATGGATGTTCTTGTTGTGGCGCTTGTAGGTCATCTCGTGGATCAGGCTGGGATAGCCGTGGAAAGCGAAGATGATGGGCTTATCCTTGGTGAAGAGCGAGTCATATTCGACCTGAGACAGCCCGTGCGGGTGCTGCTCGTTGCTCTGCAGACGCATGAGGTCAACGACGTTGACGACGCGGATACGCAGCTCCGGGAAGGCCTCGCGCAGGATGGTGACGGCGGCGAGAGTCTCAAGCGTCGGGGTATCGCCGCAGCAAGCCATGACGATGTCAGGCTCCTCGCCCTTGTCGGTGGATGCCCACTGCCATATGCCGATGCCCTGAGTGCAGTGCTTGACGGCCTGCTCCATAGTCAGCCACTGGGGACGCGGGTGCTTGGAGGCGACGATCACGTTGACATAGTTTCTGGAGCGGATGCAGTGGTCAAAGCAGCTGAGCAGGCAGTTTGCATCCGGGGGCAGGTAGAGGCGGACGACGTCGGCCTTCTTGTTCGCAACATGGTCGAGGAAGCCGGGGTCCTGATGCGTGAAGCCGTTGTGATCCTGCTGCCATACGTTCGAGGCAAGCACATAGTTGAGCGACGCGATCTTCTGACGCCAGGGCAGCTGGTTGCAGACCTTGAGCCACTTGGCGTGCTGGGAGAACATGGAGTCGACGATGCGGATGAAGGCCTCGTAGCTGTTGAAGAAGCCGTGGCGGCCGGTCAGCAGGTAGCCTTCAAGCAGACCCTCGCAGACATGCTCGGAGAGCATGGAGTCCATGACTCTGCCGTCGGGAGCAAGATGGTCGTCGGTGTCGTAGGCCTCGCCGTCCCATGCTCTGTCGGTCGCGTCGAACACGGCGGAGAGACGGTTGGAGTTGGTTTCATCCGGGCCGAAGGAGCGGAAGCTGCGCTCCTTTTCGTTGAGCTTATAGATATCGCGCACAAAGGTGCCGAGGACGGCCATGTCCTGCGCCTCGACTGCGCCGGGGTAGGTGACATCCACGCCGTACTCGCGGAAGTCCGGCATGCGCAGATCCTTCAGGAGCAGACCACCGTTGGCGTGCGGGTTTGCGCCCATGCGGCGCGTGCCCTTGGGCGGGAAGTCGAGCAGCGCCTGCACGGGAACGCCGTTTTCATCGAACAGCTCCTCGGGACGGTAGGACTTCAGCCACTCCTCAATCTGGCGGATATGCTCGGGGGAGTCGGGCTGGATGGGCACCTGATGCGCGCGCCAGTAGTCCTCGACCTTGAGACCGTCGACATACGCCGGGCCGGTCCAGCCCTTCGGGCTGCGCAGGACGATCATCGGCCAGCGCGGGCGGACGGTGCTGCCATTCTCTCTCGCGTCCTTCTGGAAGGCGAGGATCTCCTCGATGCACTCATCGAGCGTGTCGGCCATGAGGCGGTGCATGACGGCGGGGTCTTTGCCTTCGACGAAGTGAGGTTCCCAGCCGCAGCCGCGGAAGAAGTCCTCAAGCTCCTCGTGGGAGATGCGGGCGAAGAGCGTGGGGTTCGCGATCTTGTAGCCGTTGAGGTGCAGGATCGGGAGCACTGCGCCGTCGGTCTTGGCGTTGATGAACTTGTTGAGGTGCCATGATGTAGCGAGCGGACCGGTCTCAGCCTCGCCGTCGCCCACGACGCAGGCGGCGATCAGGCCGGGGTTATCGGTGACAGCGCCGAAGGAGTGAGCGAGCGAATAGCCGAGCTCGCCGCCCTCGTTGATGGAGCCGGGAGTCTCGGGCGCGACGTGGGACGGGATGCCGCCGGGGAAAGAGAACTGCTTGAAGAGCTTCTGCATGCCCTCCTTGTCGCGGGAGATGTTGGGGTAGACCTCCTGATAGCTGCCGTCGAGCCAGTCCTGCGCGACCATAGCGTTGCCGCCGTGACCCGGGCCGGAGACGTAGATCATATCGAGGTCGTATTTCTTTATAACGCGGTTGAGGTGAGTGTAAATGAAATTCTGGCCGGGAACGGTGCCCCAGTGGCCGACGATCTTTTTCTTGATGCTCTCCTCGGTGAGCGGCTTCTGGAGAAGCGGATCATCCAGCAGATAGAGCTGGCAGGCGGACAGGTAGTTCGCGGCGCGCCAATACGCGTCCATTGTGGCGAGCTCCTGCTCGGTTGCCGGGGCGGTTTTTCTTTCGTCCATTACTGTACCTCCTTAAAAATTATGGGAAGCGGTGCGCAGAGGGCAAATCTTTTCATATTATTTTTCGGCGGCGGACGGCGATTATACATCTCCTGCCGCGGCCGAAGCATGAAACGCGCTGATGATACGTAAACTGCCCTATGCGAGCACATAATATCAAGAAATGACGCCGGATTCAATTGGCAGTATCACAGAATGCGCGCGGCGGCAGAAAACAAATTTCCATATTGTTTATGCTTTTTGCCCAAACATATTGTGCAAATATGTTACATATAACTAAAAACAACTCTCTCGGATTTTGAGCTGGGAGAGTTGTTATATGGCTCAGTTATTCGTCTTTATTCTGCATTGAGGCAAATTCCATCGCCATTTTCATGCTGCGCTCAAAGCGCTCCGCCGGGATGAGCGCGATGCCGGACTCGTCGCTGAGAACGATAAGGCGTGTGCCGCCGGTGAGACCGAATTTATCCCGCGCGTCCTTGGGGATGACGATCTGACCGCGGTCGCTCACTGTGACGGAGCCCCAGATATTCTTGCCCTTCGGCGCGGGCGGGATAGCACCGATGCCGTCGGCGGTCTCGGTCTTGATAAGGCTGTCGAGCGTCACACCGTAGACGGCGGCAAGCAGGCTGCACTTTTCAATGTCCGGCACGGTCGCGCCGGTCTCCCACTTGGCATAGGCCTGACGGGAGATGTTTATTTTTTCCGCGATCTCCTCCTGAGAATAGCCGTGGATATTGCGGAGGATCACAAGATTTTCCTTGAGCATGTGTTACCGTCCTTTACAGATCGATTTTTTCAAAGCTCCTGCAGGCCCGTTTGAACGAGAGCCGCGTAATGAGCGCGTAGGCAATGACACCGAGCGCGAGCAGCGTAAGCTGAAGCGGCAGGAAGTCCGTCCCGAATGCGTTCAGCGCTTCAAGGCCGGGGAAGTGATGGAGCGCCTCACCGAGACCGACGCATATAAATGACACGACGATATACGCGACGAACGGGCGGCTGAACTTATACGCGGTCTTGAAGAAGCCGCCGACAAATATTGCGTTGAAGAGCGCGAAGATGAAGAACGCCATGCCGAGGGCGAAGGGATTCGCGTTCATCAGAGCATTTGACCGGTACACCGCGGAGCCGGAGAGAAGTGTCATCCTTATTATAACAGCAATGCCCATGACAAGCAATGAGCACAGCTCGATAAAGCACACAAAGAGATACTTGCCCTTTACGACATCGCGCTTTGCAAATGGCAGCAGCGCGGAAAAGAGAATATCGTTTGCTTCCCGCGCGCTCTGAAAGCTCTGGAATATGCCGAGCGTGACGAAGAACACGCCGCACAGGATGGGATAGCCCGGCACGAAGAACATCAGCCCGAAGGCGATGAACAAGTAAGAGAGCGCGGAGGCGCTGAGCCGAAGCTCCTTTATCATAATTTCACGCATTGTTCCCGCTCCTTTCCATGCGCAGTATGGTCTCCTCGATAGTTTCGCCGCTCTTGGAGAAACGGTTGACAAATTCGGCTTTGGGAAGCGCCGCGACTATCTCGCCCTTGGATATGTAGACGATATCGTCTGCGCACTTTTCGATATCGGAAATGATATGCGTGGAGAAGAAAACCGCGACGCTGTGGCTCTTGAGCTCCGCGAACAGTCCGAGCAGCTCGTCTCTCGAAAACGGGTCAAGCCCGCTCGTGGGTTCGTCGAGGATCAGCACCTTGGCATTGTGCGAGAGCGCAATGAGGAGATTATACTTGACGCGCATGCCCTCGGACATTTCGAGCGCGGTCTTGTTTTCATCGAGCGCAAAGAGCGCGAGGTACCGGCGGTAGGCGTCCTCGTCCCATGTGTCATAGCAGCGCTTCACGACCGCGACGACATCACGGAGCTTTTTGCGCGGGTACCAGTTGACGGCACCGGTGGAATATCCGATGAGCTTTTTGATCTCGGTTTCGTTTTCCGCAAGGGGCTTGCCGAAATAGAAAATTTCGCCGATGTCCGGGTGGACAAGATTCAGCATGGATTTTATCGTTGTGGTTTTACCGGCACCGTTTCTGCCGATGAAGCCGGTTATTCTGCCCGCTTCGATGCTGAATGATGCGTCTTTCAGCGCGAAGGCGGGATAGGTCTTATTGAGGTTACGTACCTCTGCAACGCTCATATTGTTCCCCTCCCAAGAGTTTTATTTATATGAATTATGCAACCAAACGCGGCAAATTTCAATCAACTGCAGATAACAGATTTTACGGAGTTTTGTTATGTTTGGTTGCAGGGAGGTGCGGAACGGAATGGAGCAGCGCCGCGGAGAAGGCAATAAATATCCTGATACAGGCGCAGAGAGACTGCGAGGAAAAATATATCTCCGAGAGTGATGACAGCACCGCCGAATAAAAACCAGACAAACACCCTGCCACTGTGCATTGCGCGCGGCGGCAGGGTGCTTTTTGTTCTAAAATTTTAATTATCTCAATTTACAAACGCGCCGATTTGGTATAAAATACATTTAAGATTTCGGAGGGCGCTGCTATGCTGGAAAAGAATTTCGTTGAAGTATATGATAAGTTCAAGCTCAATTTCTACCGCAGGATTTTCGAGCTTGTGAGAGAGAGAGAAGGCTCGCTTTCCGCGATGGAGGCGTTTTCGCTGGAGGTCATAAAGATGCTGGATGAACCGACGGTCGGCCAGTTTGCGGACTTTCTGAATATCTCGCAGTCGAACGCTACATATAAGGTCAACAGCCTTATACGCAAGGGCTATCTTGAACGCCAGAACTCTTCTGTCGACAGGCGCGAGTATCACCTTGTGCTCTCGGAGAAGTTTTATAACTATGCGGGACTGCTAAGCAGCTATGAGATGACCGTCATGGAGCGCATAAAGGAGCGCTTCAGCGCGGAGGACGTCGAAAAGTTTGACAATATGCTTTCCGTAATATCCAAAGAGCTTATGCCCGAGTGTGAGTGACCGGACGGGTGCACGATAAAAAAATTGCCTGAGGTGTGTTATGAATAATACTGTTAGCGAATCCCCGCTGAAGCTCAATTACAGGAGGACCTTCCTGATAGGCTTCGCCTTTTTCGGTATCCTGCTGCTCTGGCAGGTGTATGACTCCTGGTGCCCGACCTTTTTGACGGATATCTTCGCAAGAAGAATGTACGGCATCTCCTCGGCGGAGCTCAAAGCAGGCGACCCCGCGAAAATTCTCAACGTCCAGTGGCTGGTCGGCATAATCATGGCCTGCGATAACCTCGCCGCGCTCATTCTGCTGCCGATATTCGGCAACCTCTCCGACAGAACAAAGACGCCTATCGGCAAGCGTATGCCCTATATCCTTACCGGCACTGCCGTTGCGGCGCTGGCCTTCCCGTTCATCCCGCTGTTCTTCCACTATAACAACATCGCCGGTATGGTCGCGATGATGGCGATAGTGCTGATATTCATGATGATGTACCGCAACCCCGCGGTCGCGCTCATGCCGGATATCACGCCAAAGCCCCTGCGCGCCAAAGCAAACGGCATCATCAACATCATGGGCTACCTCGGCGGCGCGTTCGCTACGGTGCTCGGCATCTTCCTCAAGCTCAGCGACTACATTAACGCCGCTGACGAGGCCAGAAAGGTCTGGATAATCGAGCTGCCGTTCATCATCGCCTCGGTGCTGATGGTCATTTCGGCGCTGGTGCTGTTCTTCACGATAAAAGAAAATAAAATTGCCGAGGAAATGAAGGACGAGATGGCCGAGGGCGAGCGTCTCGCCGCGGTCGAGACCCCGATCGACGACGACAAGCCCATGTCCAAGGCTAACAAGCGCATGCTGCTTGCCATCCTCGGCGCTGAATTCCTGTGGTTCATGTCCGATAATGCGATAGGAACCTATATCGGAAACTACGTTATCTATTACCTCAACTCCGCATCGAGCGCCACGATGGTGCTCACCATTGCCGGCGGCCTTGCTTCGGTCATCGGCTTTGCGATAGCCGGCGGCATCGCCGAGAAGATAGGCCGCAAGTGGACGATATCCTGCGGCCTGCTCATCACCTTCGTCGCACTGGTGTTCATGTCCTTCGTGACGCCGACCGGCGTCGCTGTCGGCGCGCACGGCGAATATGCGTTCCCTGTGGCGCTCTACGCGGTGTGGGCGATCAAGGGCTTCGGCATGGCGCTGGTACACAACTGCTCGTTCCCGATGGTCGTCGAGCTGTGCTCGTCAAAGAAGATCGGCAAGTTCACCGGCTACTACTACACCGCGAGCATGTCCGCCCAGACCGTGACGCCTATTCTGCTCGGCTTCCTGTTTGACATGACCGGCGCATGGAGAGCGCTGCCCATATACGCCTGTGTCATGACCACGCTCAGCGCAGTCGTGTTCATCAGCCTTGTCAAGAACATCAAGGCAAAGAAGGTCGCAAACGTTGTCGGTATCGAGGCGCTGGATTCCGGAGACTGATCCGGAGCACCTACAATACCGAAATAATTCAAGCGAGGTGTTTATTGCTATGAAGAAATGCTTATCCGAAAACAAGGGGAAGATCGGCCTCATTACAGCCGCGGCGGCGGTGCCGCTGTTCCTGCTCGCACCGGGCAGGGCGACGAAGCGACAGAAGGCCCCGTTCATGGGACGCAACTTCGCACACCGCGGGCTGCACAGCCGCGACATGAGCGTACCGGAAAATTCGCTCGAAGCGTTCAGGCTCGCAGCGAAGGCGGGCTACGGCATCGAGCTTGATGTGCAGCTGAGCCGCGACGGTCAGGTCGTCGTTTTCCATGACGATACGCTCGACCGCGTCTGCGGGGTACACGCCCGTGTCGACGAGAAGAGCTATGACGAGCTGCGTGCGCTCGGGCTGTGCGGCACGAACAACCGCATCCCGCTGTTCTCCGAGGTGCTTGACGTGATAAACGGGCGCGGCCCGCTGATAGTCGAGCTGAAGAACGGCCGGCGCAACCTTGAGCTGTGCAGAAAGACCTACGCGCTCCTGTCGGATTACAGAGGCGAGGTGTGTGTCGAGAGCTTTAACCCGATGATAATGGGCTGGTTCCGCTTCCACGCAAAGGACCTTGTCCGCGGCCAGCTCGCGCAGCCGCCGAAGAACTACAAGGGCGAGGTCAGCAAGCCCGCGGCCTTCATCCTCGGCAACTGCCTGATGAACTTCATCTCCCGCCCGCAGTTCATCGCCTACCGCATAGGCCGCAGGCCGTTCCCGGTGCGCCTGTCAATGGCGCTCGGCGCGATGAACATAGGCTGGACCTCTCACGAGCCCAAGAACGAGAAGGGACGCGACGGCGTTATCTTCGAGTTTTATAAGCCCCAGCTCAGTTATAAATAAGAAAGCTCCTGCTGCCAGAGCGCGACCGCAGCGGCAGGCCGGAGCATGGAACAGGAGAAGCAATGATAGAGCTTACAGAACTTAAGCTTGTCACCGCAAGCAATATCATAAACCAGCGGACAAAGGCGGGGATGACCCAGGCCGAGCTCGGCGCGAAGCTCAACTATTCCGATAAGTCCGTATCGAAATGGGAGCGCGGCGAGGCGATACCGGACGCATACGTGCTCAGCGAGATGGCGGAGCTGTTCGGCGTGACGGTGGATTATCTCTTGTCCTCGCACGACGGCTGGGAGCCGCCGAAGGAGGAGCCGCCCGAGGAGGAAGCGCCGAAGTACAGCGTGGATATAATCATCGCGATAACGATACTCGGGATATGGACGATGTCGCTGACGGCGTTCGTGGTGCTGTGGCTGCTGGGTACGCTGTGGTGGCCGGTGTTCGCCGTGGCGCTGACGGTGTCGCTGCTGACATACATGGTGTTGCTGTGCGTGTTCAAGCGGACGAAGTACCTGCAGTTCGTGATAGCGGTGTTCGTGCTGAGCGTGTTCTTCCTGCTGTACGTGCTGCTGCCGCAGAAGCCGTGGCAGCTGTTCCTGATCGCGATCCCGGCGCTGATAATCGTGTTTCTCAGCTGCAATATCCGCATCAAACCGGGCACACTGCCGAGGCTGCACAGAAAAAAAGAATGATTCTACGATAGGTAGAGAAGGAGAACGCAAGCGTAGCTTGCGTTCTCCTTCATTTTGGCGGTATGATGTAATAAAATGATATACCGTTCTGCCATGCACGGCGGTATAGAGGAAGGAGAACAACAATGGCTGATTATATTCTTAGCTGCTGCTCCACGGCTGACCTCACGAAGGAGCATTTCGAGGAGCGCGACATCCACTACGTCTGCTTTCATTACGCGATAGACGGCCAGGAATACATGGACGACCTCGGCGTGAGCATGTCCTTTGAGGAGTTCTACGCGAGAATGGCAAAGGGCGCGGACACGCGCACCTCGCAGGTCAACATATCCGAGTACGTGAGCTACTTCACGCAGTTTCTTGAGAAGGGGCTGGACATCGTGCATGTCTGCCTGTCCTCCGGCATATCCGGCACCATCAACTCTGCGCGCAATGCCGCGCTCATCGTGCAGGAGCGCTTCCCCGACAGGAAGGTCTACATCGTCGATTCTCTCGGCGCGTCCTCCGGTTACGGCCTGCTGATGGACACCGCCGCGACCAAGCGCGACGAGGGTCTCACCGCAGAGGAGCTCGCCGCATGGATAGAGGAGAACAGGCTGCACCTGCACCACTGGTTCTTCTCCACAGACCTTTCCAGCTACGTCCGCGGCGGGCGCATCTCCAAGGCGGCGGCTGTGTTCGGCGGCCTGCTTGAAATTTGCCCCCTGCTCAACATGGATAACGGCGGGCACCTCATCCCGCGCAGCAAGATCCGCACCAAGAAGAAGGTCATCAAAGAGATCGTCGCGCGCATGGAAGAGCATGCACAGGACGGCCTTGACTACAGCGGCAAGTGCTATATCTCGAACTCCGCCTGCTATGACGACGCGAGAGCGGTTGCAGACCTCGTCGAGGCGCGCTTCCCGAAGCTCAATGGCAAGGTGGAGATAAACCACGTCGGCACCACGATCGGCGCGCATACCGGCCCCGGCACGGTCGCGCTGTTCTTCTGGGGCGACGAGAGAACGGAATAATTAGATCCGGCCAATGGATAGATAAATTACAACGGTCGTGCTGCGTTTCGCGGCACGACCATTGTTTGCTTATGTGCTTTTGATCTGGTACTTGATCTCGTCCATCGTAATAGCGTGGCCGTCATATTCCCCGTGGATCGGGGCGTGGAACCGGACCTGGACATAATCGCCGACGTGCAGTTCGCTGATGTCGACCTCGGTCATGCCATACCTGCCATATACTTTGGTTTTGGCATTCGGACGGAACGAGAGAGAATCCGCATGCGTGAGGTATGTCGGACCCATGTTGCCCAAATATGAAGTGTCGGGCACGACTGTGAAAACATTATCCTCAATGCTGGTGATCGTCCCCTTTAAGATGCACTCCGTGGTGTTGGCGCGCTTATACTGCCGCAGCACAACGCCGCCGATAAGGATGCAGATCAGGATCACAAAAACGGCTGTCAGTGTTTTCTTCTTGCTCATGTGAATTGAACCTCCTTTAGTTTGTTTTTTCAATGTCTGATTGTTTTATAAGGCATACGCTCATTCTTTCTTGCTGCCGCTCAGCCGTATTGCTCGGAGAGGAAAATACTGACGCGGGACTGGATGATTGCGGCAGTGTCCTCGGCGCTGCGCTCCCCGGCAAAGAATTTCTGCACCTCTTCATTCATTATCCGGGGTATCTCGGGATATTTGCCGGGCAGGAAATGAGTCTCTTCTATCAGGGCGCGGAGCCGCTGCGCGTCATGCTCGCTTATGGTAACGGGGTTCTTCAGATAATCCGGGTAATTAAGCCCCTCGGTCAAGGCTAAGTTTACCATAGTGTCAAACATATCTATCGAGGCAGGGAGATATTCGAAAGAATACATATCATTCCTGGGCGACATCACCTCGCGGATAAACTGCCATGCGCCTTCTTTATTTTCGCTCCCGGCGGCCATCGAGTACCGCACGCCTATTTCAAAGTAATGCCCTCCGCCTGCTCCGTCCGGGCAGCCGCAGAACACATAGTCGTCCCCGAACATCTTTCCAAGCGTGGCTATATGAATAAGGCTCGATACCTGATCCGGCCGGAGCAGGCTGCCGTCATCATTCGGCTCTGCCCCGGAAGCAGGTATGCCTTTGCATACCTCCAGAATGCAGATAAAGCCGGGATCGACAAAATTACAGGTATAGTCGTTTTCGTTTATAAAGCTTCCAAGACTGCACTCGGAGAGCCATTCCCATATGCCGTCCCGGCTTGCCCATGTCGGAAACAGCGCCTGACCCGTATTTTCGGCGGCTCCGGCAAAATCCTCAAGGGTCATCTGAGGGGTAAGACTAAGGCCTGCCGCGGTGCAAAAGGTATGGATCATGAAGTCATACGGCATACTGTAAAGCCTGCCCCTGTGTTCCATAGCCTTCAGCAGCGAAGTGAAAATATCCTCCCTGCCATAGTCCTTATCCGCATCCAGATAGGGGTACAGATCCTCGTACACAACTTCGGGATTCAGGCTTTCCAGCTCACTGTCGTTATAGAGTGCGAATATATCCGGGCCTGCTCCCGCGGCGATCCTTGCTCTCAGCAGGTCACCGGCGCCCTCCGCGCTGTGGTCAAAAAGCTCGGTGACGACATAGTAATCTGCGCTTTCTTGATTGAAGCGGTCGACCATCTGCTTCATGCCTGGCGTCACGGAATCTGCCAGCAGCACAAGGCGCTGCCGGGTCTCCTTCAATGGACCGTAGCTGAAGCTGTCAATGCTTTTCTGACCGGGGGCGCTGACGATATAGGCGTCCTTATAGGGAATAACAGAGCTGTATTCAGGCATCAGCGCGCCCATCTCCGACCACATTGCAAGCGGCTCTGTCTGCCCGCTCTCCTCCCTCAAATAGTAAACGCCCTTTTCGTTTGCAAGCAAAATTTCACCATCCTCGGCAACTCCGAGACCGGTCACGATGCTGCCGGTGCTGCGGTATATGCCGGCAAGGCTCAGCTTGTCGTCCGCCTTAATGGTCGAAAGCTCGCAGCCAAAGACCTCCTGATCGAAATTGAAACACGATACGACAAGCGCATCACCCCGGCGGCACATCGCCAAAAACTGGCTGTTATCGAGGTTTATACTATCCAGCTCCTGTCCGCTCTTGTCAAAGCATACCAGACGGCGGCCCGACAAGGCGAAGAATTTGTCCCCGGCCTTTTCCAGCGCGAAGAAGCGCGCGCCGTCCCGCAGCTCAGTTCCCGCCAGCGCTGTCTCTTCAAGCAGGTTTCCGTCAGAGTCAAAGAGAATTAGACTGAGGCTGTACTCCTCCTGCTCGTTGACCTGCTGAATACCCTGTGCGTCCTCCCAACTGCGCGGCTTGTCTCCGCACAGCATATAAAGCCCGCCGTCATAACACAGGCCGTAAATATACCCGACCGTGCCGGGGACTTTCAGCTTTTTAGCGCCGCCATCGGAAAGCACCTTATAGCACCGGGGCAGACCGCCGCCGCTCATGCCGGAAATATAAATGTTTTCCCCGTCAGTGCACTGAGAGTTTATGACGGCCATCTCCGCCGGAGCTGCGGCGGAAACCATGTTGCAGCCATAGCCCGGCTCAGTTCTAGCCGCGTTGTCCGCGCTTTTAAGCCCGCATCCGTTCAGCAGCACAGTGGCTAAGAGGAAAACGCCCGCAAGCCATATTGTTCTCTTTTTCATGTCGCGCTCCTTTCATGCTCTGAGTGTTCAGTATGTACAACTTATATCGCAGGGGTTTTGATTTCCGCCGGGTTGCCGTCAGCGGTGCATTCGATGAGGTATACTGGGCGGTAAAAGCCCTTGCTGTCGGTGTCGTACCGGACTTCGCACTTAAGACACACAAGCTCGTCCACTGTCCCGCCGGTTAAGTCGCTTGAGCTCATGCGGCCGAGGGAAAGGTTTTTGGCGATATCGTCAGATGAATTGCCGGGCTTCCGACCTGCGGCTTGCAGAGCGTTGACTTCGTATATCAGCTCATAGAGCGTGTCATCCTTGATCTTCCACGTGACGCTGCCGCAATATGAATAACCGTCGGCTTCCACGAAATCGTATTTCATGGTATGCTCATCGAAGTTGTTATAGCTTACGGTACTATACTCGGAAGCCGCTGGGATGGATATGCCCATATCGAGCAGCAGCTCCCGCATGCGCTGATCGGGTGCGAAATCGCTTTTATCGAGCTCGACCCCGCACCCCATCGCATGGAACAAGAAGTGCCCGGAATCCCAGCACCAGATGTAATATGAATGAACGGTTCCGCGGTAAACAATGACTGTGTCGTAAGGATCATAAGTGGAATAGTTTATCTCCTCATGCAGCGCGTCAAACACTGCCTGACAGCGCTGGTTCTGAGCGTCCCGGTCGAGCGTCAGGGTCTTATAGACGGTGAACTGCCCGGGCAGTTGAGCTTCGATCGCCGAACAGTCGACGCTTCGGACGCGCAGCCTGTCGGTATTGAAGTCCTCTTTTATGTACCCGTAGGGTCTGAGGGCATATATAGCGAACGCCGCGCATGCGGCAAAGATGGGCAGCGCTGCTGCTATGGCCGGTTTATATACGGCTTTGCGGTGGCGCAGGCTTTGCCGCAAGATGTATATGGACAGACCCCACAGGCCGCCCAGAGTGTTAGCGAGCAGATCGTCTATATCGGCAATGCCGATGGAGCATATATACTGGACAGCCTCATTAAAGACTGACACTAAAACCAATTGCAGCAGGACGTGCAGATAAGGCCGGCTCCTGTTTTTGTTGGCGTCAGCAAGGATGAAGCCCAGAGGGACATAGGCCGCAAAGTTCAGCAGTATCTGCCACAGAGCTTCCCAACCGTCCGTTATGCAGTTGCCGATCCAAGAGAAGGCATGAAAGTTATATACGTGGACGGACGGTGCCGCAACCAAAAAATCCGGATTCTTGCAGAGCGACACGAGCTCCAGCGAGACGCAGTACCAGACCACGATGAACAGCTTGAGGGTGTTTTTCTGTATGAGCTTCGCAGAAAAACCGGGAATGGCGCGCATGACCGCGAACGCCAGCAGCGTAATGGCAAGAGCGGTGATGAGCAGCCCCAAGCCCGTGGAGAAATAGCTGAGCAATGATCGCATGTGGCAGGCCTCCTTTGGTATATGTACCTCTATGCTTTAGACGGACGATGGAGGAATAATGTTCCGGATATGGATAAAATAGCCAGCCCGGGCAGTGAGAACCGTCCGGGCTGGCCGACATTTATGTATTAAATTACTTCAGGCTCTTGTTCCTGAACAGATAGCCGATGAACATTATCACGGCGAAGACTATCAGGTACCAGAGGTTTGCAAGCTTATGGCCGACGATGCAGGCGTACACCATGAACAGCGAGCCGACTATTGCGAGCGCGGGGATGACGAAGCGGCGCATGGCAGTTTCATCAGTGGCCTTGCGCATCCACTGGATGAAGATGGGGATATACATTGCGTAGATGGTGATGATGGGAAGCTCGGAGGAGTCGAACAGGAAGGGGACGCTCTCAAGCGCGGTGCCCTCAAAGGCGACGGCTCCGCTCCATGTCCCGGCGAGGTTCGACAGATAGAAGTACGTACCCCATATCGCGCAGAACAGCAGGCCGATAATGGCGGAGTTCGTCGGCATGTTGGAGACCTTGTCTATCTGGCTGAAGAGCTCGGGCTTCGGTCCTTCGTTGCGGGCGGCAAGGGAGTACATGCCGCGGCAGCAGCCGAGCATCAGGCCGTTCATCGTGCCGATGCAGGAGATGGCGATGAAGAGATTGAGAATATTGCCGAGCACACCGCCGAAGATGTTCGTGAATGCGGTGGTCGCGCCGTCGTTCATCAGCACGTCGACAGTTGCGCCGCCGGCAACGCCGACATAGTAGGCGATATAGGTGACGATGATGATTACGCCGCCGATTATCAGCGCCTTGGGCAGGTTGCGCTTTGCGTCCTTGAGCTCTGCATTGATGGAGGTCGCGATTATCCAGCCCTCATAGGCAAAGGACGTCGCGCATACGGCGGCCAGCAGCGGCGCGCCGACACTTCCGGAGACAGCGCCGGTGGCAAAGTTGCTCTGGAGCATGTGCGCCGGGCTGACAAGGCCGACGATGATGCCGACGACGGCCATCAGAAACAGCGGGATAAGCTTTATAACGGTGGTCGAGGTCTGGAGCTTGCCGGCGAGCTTGGGGGAGAGCGCGTTCACGACATACGCGCAGACAAGATAGAACAGCATCAGCGCAAGGCACTCGGGCCCGATGATGCAGCCGCCCTCAGAGGCCGGGATTATCAGCGGGAAATCCGGCCAGCAGGAGGTGATAAACACGAGAGTGTAGCGCGCGGAGAGCCACGAGAGCACGGAGGTGAGCGTGGGGTAATAGGTCGTGGTCAGAAACCAGCCGATGTAATACCCGTACTTCTTGCCGACGGTGGCCTCGGCATAGTCGACGATGCCGTTGACCTTTTCATAGCGCTGCGCCATGGCGGCAAAGGCCAGGATGCAGATTATCATTATCGTGCCGCCGATGATCCACGCGAGGATGCCGAGCGGCATGTTGCCCTCGGTCTTTTGCAGAACGGTCTGCGCCTTGAAGAACACGCCGGAGCCGATGACGATCCCGACGACCATGCATATCGCTGTGAACAGGCCAAACTTTTTCTCAAGCTTAGTTTCCATATGTTTGCTCCTTTTTGATTTCATATCAGAACATAATATAAAACTACTATACCATGCGGGATAAAAAAGTCAAGCGCATCTAACAAATTGAGCATATTAAATATGGTATACGTATCGCGCACTAAGGAATTCCGCGAGTTCCGGGACGGACTTGAAGTACCAGCGGCAGTTGGCGCGCATGAAGTCCTCAATGGACTTGATATTGTTTGCCCAGCCGACGGCGGCGAAATCGACCCCGCAGCGCAGCGCCATGTCATAGCCGGGCTTGAGGTCGTCTATCATGAGCAGGTCCTCCGCGGTAAGGCCGAAGCGCTTCATTATATCCTCGAGCGGGAACGGCGCGGGCTTGCGCTGCTCGGGCGGGTAATCCCAGCCGTAGACGGCGTCGGGCTCGGGCAGGGAATTGGCTTTATAGTCGCGCCGGATGTTGTGCTCAAGCGAATGGGACACGACGCAGATAAGCCCGCCCTCGGCCTTCTGGCGCTCCATTATCTCACGGATGCCGGGGTATGCGAGCGGGATATGGTTTCCCACGTAGGCGCGCCAGTATTCAAGCTCGTCCTTCAATGCGGCATCGTCCATGCCGTATTCCTCACGGCACATCTCGACAAAGCCGGGGGCGAAGTTCTTCTTGAAATAATCCTCAAGCGAGCAGGTACGCCCGGGGTAGCGCGAGTTGAGGTATTCTTGGAAGCAGGGGTGGTGTATCGTCGCGGTGCTGTTGACGACGGTGTCGTCATGGTCAAAGACAAGGCATTTGTATTTCATGTGTGACCTCTCGTTTTTGAGTTTTGGACTATTCTACCATGACCGGAACGGTTTGAATAGTATAAAATGAACCGCCGGGGTAAAGTCCCCGGCGGTTTTGTATCTTATAAGGATCAATAGAACGTTGCGACGGGCTGCTCCGGCGCCTCGCACAGCTCGTGCGAAACATAGCTGAGCACGGGACCCTTGCGCCCGTAGGCCTTGTTGAACTTGAAGTTCAGCTTCGCCGTGAGGATCATCCAGCTGTCGTCCTGCACAGAGTCGGCCTTGTCCCACTGGCAGACCAGCGCGGCGAACTGGATATCCTCGACGCAGCAGGTCATGACGTGCCTGCCGACGATGAAGGTGTTTGCCGGCATCTTGCTGCGCTTGAGCGCGCGGCACTTGAAGCGCACGGTCTTGCCCTCGTAGTTTGCCGGGGTCTCGCCGAGGTCGCGGTACCACTCGGCAAAGTCCGCATCGCCTATCTCGATTACCGGCGCGTTCAGATCGAAGGGCAGGGGGTCCTCAATATCGTCATAGACGACCTTGCCGTCGGTGGATTCATAGGCGATATCGGCGCGGCGGGACGCAGCGCGCACGACCTTGTGGAACTCCATCTTGTCCATATCGGGCTTAAAGCGGTTGAAGACAACGAGCTCACAGCTCTTGAGCTTATCATAGACGAGCTGGCGCATATTGCCGTTGTAGCTCAGAAAAGTCCCGGCGTCGGCAAACATGAACTCCTGATAGACGACCCAGCCCTCGGGCATCGCGGCATAGAGCGCATCGAGCAGCCACATGCCGTTATACTCGATAACGACGCGGTCGGCCTTTGTCTCCTGCGCCCACTTGGTGAGGTTCTCGTTCGTCAGCTGCTCCTGACCCTCGAGCACGCGGATGACGACGGTGTCAGTCGCGAACTGCTCGGGCGCGTACTCCTCCTCGCCCTCCTCGCAGACGAGCAGCAGGGTCTTTTCCTTATTGCAGAAGCGCTTGTCCTCAAGCGTCTCCTGTATGAACTTGGTCTTGCCGCTCTCCAGGAAACCCGTGAAGAGATATACCGGCATCTCCTTCGGCTTTTTATTCAACTTCAAACAGCTCCTTCAGCGCCTGCTCATTGAGCTTTGAACCTATCACGCACAGGCGGCCGGTGACGGCGGCGCTGCCGCGGCGCACGTCGTATTCGCCGGGGGTGTAATCAAAGTAGAGCCAATCGCCGTCGCTTGCGTCGACTATGCCCTTGGCACGCAGGATAGTGCCGTAGACGGCGCTCTCGTCGAGAGCTTCGAGTATCTTCTTGAGGCTCTCCTCGGTGAACTTGCGCGGCGTCTCCATGCCCCAGCTGGTGAAGACTTCGTCGGCATGGTGATGGTGGTGATGTTCATGGTCGTGATCGTGGCAGCCGCAGGAGCACTCGTCGCTGTGGTCATGGTTATGATCGTGGTGATGATGCTCGTGCTCCTCGTGCTCGTGGTCATGATCGTGACCGCAGCAGCAATCGTCATCATCGTCGTCGTGGTCGTGATGATGGTGGTGCTCATGGTCATGGCCGCAGCAGCAATCATCGTCATCGTCGTCATCATGGTCATGGTGGTGATGCTCGTGCTCATGCTCGAGCTCCTCCATCTGCGCGCGCAGGCCGTTCTTGTCCATCGCTTCAAGGATCTGCTCGCCGCTGATCTTATCGAGCGGGGTGGTGATGAGACCCGCGTCATGGTTCAGGGTACGGAGCATGTCCGCCGCGGTCTGCACCTTGGCTTCGGGGGTGATGTCGGTACGGCTCATGACGATAAGGTCGGCGTTCTCGACCTGGTCGTTGAAGAACTCGCCGAAGTTGCGCATATACATGCGGCACTTGCCGGCGTCGACGACGGTGACCTTCGCGCCGATGTGTGCGCCCTCGACGTGCTCAACGGCCTTCGCAACGTCGGACAGCTTGCCGACGCCTGACGGCTCGATGATGATGCGGTCGGGCGCGTAATCGTCCATGACCTTCTTGAGCGCCTTGGTGAAGTCGCCGACCAGCGTGCAGCAGATGCAGCCGGAGTTCATCTCGGTGATCTGGACGCCCGCGTCCTTCAGAAAGCCGCCGTCAATGGCGATCTCGCCGAACTCGTTCTCAATGAGCACGAGCTTCTGTCCCTTGTAGCCCTCGTTGATGAGCTTGCGGATAAGAGTGGTCTTGCCCGCACCGAGGAAGCCGGAAAAAATGTCTATTCTTGTCATGGTAAATCCCTCCATGTGATATACTTTTATTGGCCGCGTGGAAAGGCAACTCCTCCCACCGGTCAATTATATTATTATACCACCGCACGTCAAGCCCCGCAAGGGCTTGAATACCGTTAAAGAAACAAGTTTTGTCTGTTCAGCAGTGAAATGCTATGATATAATACGTATACCAAAACAACAAGGAAGTGGATTGGCATGAGGAGAACGATCTGCATGATCCTCACTGCGGCGGTGCTGACCCTGACCGGCTGCGGCAGCGGATACGATACATACAGGCTCTACCCCAATGAGTTCCTGCTGGGCGAGAGCGTGTCTGATTCCGGGGAGGTCATCGCCCGCGGCAGCACCGGGGATGAATATCCGCAGCTTTCGGAGGAGGATATTCAGGACATGAACGGCGGAAAGGCGCGCTTTGTCTATGGAGACGAGGGCTATGTCACCTTCCTTCAGGGCAGGTTCTGCGAGGATAAGGTGGAGGACTACGAACAGGCCGTGGCCGCCTTACAGTCTGTGTCCGGGCTTATCGGCCTCGGCGCAGGGTCGGAGTTCTTCTGCGTCTCCGGCAGTCAGGATGACGACGGGTATACCTATTATACTTTCCAGCAGCGCTACGGCGACGTCACCGTCATGTACGCGACGCTGCGCGTGGTGGTCGACCCCGACGGCTACACCGCGGGGCTATCAAGCTCCTTTGTGCCGAACCTCGGTATCGCTCCGGTTTCCGAGAGCATTGAAAAGGAACAGGCCGAGGAGATAGTCAGGCAGCAGTTCCCGGATATCGAGCTGGAATATTACACGGAGCAGACGCACAAGGTCGCCGTGACGATAGAGGGTGTGTCCTACCGGGCGTGGGTGGTGTACACAAGTAACCCCAACACCACGGCGGGCGACTGGGGGATGCAGTACTTTGAGCACTTCGTGGCGGTCGACGGAACGTATCTGTACCGCCTGCCTGTCGCGTCCTTTGAAAGCAGCAACACTGACGCCTTCCAGCCGCAGAAATATTTCGACAAGCTTGAGCGGCAGATGGTGAGCTATGAGGCCGTCAGGTACGACGGCAGCACCGAACTCCTCACCGTGCCGGTCTCCTATAACCCCGCCACCGGGCGCTACTACCTCATGGATCCGGAGCGCCTGATCGCCGTGGGCGATTTCTATAACGTGGTCTACGGCGGGGACATGGACTTTATCAGCAGCGACGATCCCACAGTTTGGCGCAACGGCGATGTGCTGGCTTATGACCGGTACATAAAAGCCTACGATTTCTATGCGGGGATGGGGCTGTACTCCGTGGACGGCTCGGGGCTGCCGATAATGGTATGCGTCGGCTACTGCGACTTTAACGGACTGCCCGTGAACAATGCGGGCTACTGCGGCATTAAATACGGCTGGGCGATATTCGGCGCAAGCGATGTGAATTACTTCAGCGAGGCCGTGGACGTCGTCGGCCATGAGTTTACCCACGGGGTGACGAGCAGCTCCGCTGTCGGGAATTACTATGCCAACGCCTCCGGTGCGATAAACGAAGCCTACAGCGACATTATGGGCAATCTCTGCGAGATGATGGGCGGCTACACGAGGGACACCGAGTGGCTGGTCGGGGAAACCAGCGGCTATATCTTCCGCTCGATGAGCTCCCCGATGGACTATAAGCAGCCGGTCAAGCTCGGCGGGACATACTACATGCCGCCGACGGACACGCCGTCGCCCGAGGAAAACGACCTCGGCGGAGTACACCAGAACAGCTCCCTGCTTGCGCAGATGGCGTACATCCTCTATAAGGCGGGCATGTCCCTCGACGAGGAGCGCTCGCTCTGGCTCACGTCGATCGAGCTTTTGACCCCGACGGTCGGCTATAAGGAGGTACACGCCGCGCTTTTGATGAGCATAGACATAAACGGCTTCGACGCGCGCTATAAGGACGTCCTCACGGAGGCCTTCCGCGCCGCGGACATGATATGAGGAGGCGGGGAACATGAAAAAGAAAACGCTTCTTATCGCGATATGCGCCCTGCTTATAATTGCCGCGCTTATAATTCTCCCATCGGCACTGCGCGGCTATACGGTCAACAAGGCCGATAAGGCGTCCGAGCTTGCGGTTCCCGCACCCCTCGCGCTCTACAGCGGGAAGGATATCGGCTTCAGCTTCCTGTACCCCGAAGAGTGCCGCGCCGGCTGGGAGGACGACTCCGCCTGCGTATATTACGGCGATGGTAAGCTTCTGGTCTCCCGCACCGACAAAAAGGGCATGAGCCCGGAGAAGTATTTTAAGAGCTGCGATAAGCTCATGCTCTCCACCTTCCAATCAGTGGAGTCCACACCGATCCAGGAGGTCCCCGTCGGCGGCAAGACCCTGTACCTCACGCGCTACAAGGTCGGCACCGGGGAGGGGACACTGATAATAGACCGGTATCTTGAGCTGTACCGGAGCTTTTATGTGCAATATACGGCTATGTCGCCCGAGGCGGGCGCGCTGAACACACCGGTCTACTACGCCATCGATACGCTGCGTGTGTCGGACGGGGCGTACCGCGGGGCGTTCTCGGAGAAAACGGAGCTGCACAAGAACGAGGAAGCGGGCATTTCTCTGCGCCTGCCCTCGATGCTGACGACCGAGGAGCTTACCGTCGGCTTTATCAGCCGCGGGGAAAACTGCGTCATTCTCGCCGTGTTCTGCGACAGGGACGACAACGGTAACGCGATATATAACCGGCAGGATTTCATCGACAGAGCCGCCGAGAACCCGGATTTCGTGGCGGGCTATCTCGGCGCGGAGAGCGCGGTGTTCTCCGAGGGACGGGAGACGCAGCTCGCCGGGCGCAGCTTCTACTGCTACCCCATGACGATGACTGCGGGCGGCAGGGAGTTTTCCGGTCAGGTCTGCCTTGCAAACGCGGATGAGACGGGCGTCTATCTGCTGTGCTACGGAGTGCGCGACGGCAGCCCCGCCGAGGCAGAGCTCACACAGCTCTGCCAAGCGTCGCTTGAAAGCATCAGTTTTGACTGATTCAAATACGGAGGTAACGACTATGAAAAACATGAAAAAGACGATGGCACTTCTTTTGGCGCTCGTCATGCTTCTCTCCCTTTCGGCCTGCGGTAAGAAGGATGTGAGCGGGCTCGGGACTCTGGACATGGATGCGCCCGCAGCGTCCGACGGGATAGGGACGCTCGGCCAGCCGAGCTCCGACAATGCCCCGGCAGATCAGACCGCGCCGGCGGAGCCGACGCCTGTGCCGACCGAGGAGCCCGCGGCGCTGAGCCTCGGCACATACAGCTGCGAAATGTTCTCCTGCTCGGCTCCCGAGGGCTGGGATGTTGTATGGAACACCTTTGATGCGGGCGGCGGGGTGATGCGCCTCACGGTGTTTATCAGCGACCCGGAGGACCCCAATAATATAATTTTCTACGTTCAGGGGCTGGAGCCGTTTTTTGCGGACGTAGAGTCGAAAAAGGCGCTGACGCCGTATCTGCCCAGTGTGTTTGAATGGTCGCCTGTACTCACGGACGGGCTGAACGCCGAGAGCGTTCTGCGCCAGTGGGGCTCCGTATACACAATGCTCGATGCAGAAGGCGGGCTTGACATGATAAAGTTCAAGAACTATTCCGTGCAGAACGTGATAGAGAACTACGTCGGCGAGAACAGCCTGAACACAGGTGTCCTCGCAGAGGTCAGCATACCCGGCGCTGCAAAGAACTACGCGATGTTCCTCGAAAACACGCTTACAGAGGAGTCCGCGTACTCGGTGAAATATTACATTGCCCGCAGCAACCTCGGCTTCGTGATAGACCCGGAGCTGTACAACAGCAATCTTGAGGTATTTATTACCAGCAAGAACAGCTTCGACTTCAGCGGATTTCTGAATAAGTATTCCATTTCCGCCGGCAGCGAGAGCACCGGCACATTCGACGAGCTGCCGCCGCTGCCGGTCTCGTGACAGGCTGGACAAAATTAGCTATATTTTTGACATAAAAATTGCGGTAATCGGTTTACATTTCGCTGCGATGATGTTAAAATACAATGTGTCCATTCAATAGATGAGCAAAGAAAAAAGCAAAAACTGAAAATGGAGATGAAACTAATGGAGAGACACTTCAAGACAATGGACGGCAACAACGCAGCCGCCCATGTATCCTACGCGTTTACTGAAGTTGCAGCAATCTACCCCATTACACCGTCCAGCCCTATGGCAGATTTCGTGGACCAGTGGAGTGCGGCAGGCCGTAAAAATATATTCGGCTCGACTGTAAAGGTTCAGGAAATGCAGGCAGAGTCCGGCGCCGCTGGTGCGGTCCACGGTTCTCTGAACGCAGGCGCTCTGACCACCACTTACACTGCGTCCCAGGGCCTGCTCCTGATGATCCCCAACATGTACAAGATCGCAGGCGAGCTGCTGCCCGGCGTGTTCCACGTCAGCGCACGTACCCTCGCAAGCCACACCCTGAACATCTTCGGTGACCACAGCGACGTTATGGCTTGCCGCCAGACCGGTTTCGCGATGCTGGCCGAGTCCAACGTTCAGGAAGTCATGGACCTGTCCCCGGTCGCACACCTCGCGGCTATCAAGGGCAGAGTTCCTTTCCTCAACTTCTTCGACGGATTCCGCACCTCTCACGAGCTGCAGAAGATCCAGGTCTGGGATTATGACGATCTCAAGGACATGGTCGATATGGACGCCGTCAAGGCTTTCAGAGACAGAGCGCTCAACTCCGAGCACCCCGTAATGCGCGGCTCCCATGAGAACGGCGATATCTTCTTCCAGAACCGTGAAGCTTCCAACAAGTACTACGAGGCAGTCCCCGCAATCGTCGAGGAGTACATGGGCAAGATCAATGCCAAGCTCGGCACCGATTACCAGCTCTTCAACTACTACGGCGCTCCCGATGCTGACCGCGTCATCATCGCTATGGGCTCCATCTGCGACGTCGCAGAGGAAGTCATCGACTACCTGACCGCTCAGGGCGAGAAGGTCGGCCTTGTCAAGTGCCGCCTGTTCCGTCCGTTCTGCCCGGATAAGCTCCTTGCCGCCATCCCCGCGACCGCGAAGAAGATCGCAGTCCTCGACCGCACCAAGGAACCCGGCGCACAGGGCGAGCCTCTCTACCTCGATGTCGTCACCGCTCTGGCAAACGCCGGCAAGACCGATGTCACCGTTATCGGCGGCCGCTACGGTCTCGGCTCCAAGGATACTCCTCCCGCTTCCGTGTTCGCTGTCTACAACGAGCTGAAGAAGGCGGAGATGAAGCGTCAGTTCACCATCGGCATCATCGACGATGTCACCAACATGTCCCTCACCGAAGAGCCCGCACCCAACACTGCGGCAGAAGGCACCATCGAGTGCAAGTTCTGGGGCCTCGGCGGCGACGGCACTGTCGGTGCGAACAAGAACTCCATCAAGATCATCGGCGACCATACCGATAAGTTC
>CAKTIH010000019.1 GCA_934565615.1 uncultured Oscillospiraceae bacterium
GTGGGAACAACTGGACTCGAACCAGTGACCCCCTGCTTGTAAGGCAGGTGCTCTAACCAGCTGAGCTATGCTCCCGCGTGACAGCTAAGCCATAATACTAAAAAAATGCCGAGTTGTCAATATCCTATTTCAAATTTCTTCAACTTTTTTCCTTAGTGCTTATCTCTCTCAGCTCGTCGGGAGTGAAGTCATAGACCTTATCGCAGAACTGGCAGCTTACGGAAACGTCCTTCCCCTCGGCAGCGATCTCCTCTATCTCCTCCGCGCTTACGCAGCGCAGCGCGTCAAGCACGCGCTCACGGCTGCAATAGCAGCGGTACTCGATCGGGTGCTCGCCCACGGTGTGGTAGTCAAAGCCCTTGAGCACCTGACGGAAAAGCTCCTCCTCGCCGTCCTCGCTGAGTATGGTGGTCAGCTGATCCATCATGAAAATGTTGTCCTCGAGCCGGGAGATGATCTCCTCCTCCGCGCCGGGCATGAGCTGGACGATGAAACCGCCCGCCGCCTTGACCGTGCAGTCGGTATCCACGAGCACGCCGAGTGCACACGCGGACGGCACCTGCTCACTCTCGATCAGATACGCCGTCAGATCCTCGGCTATCTCGCCGCTGACAAGCTCGACAGAACCGATATACGGCTCTCTCAGGCCGATGTCGCGGCTGACGGTGAACATGCCGTCACGTCCGACGGCGGCGCCGACATTGAGCTTGCCGTCGCTGCGCAGCGGAAGCTCAGTCGCGGGGTTGCCTACATAGCCGCGCACATTGCCCTCGCAGTCGGACACGGCGACAATGCCGCCCAGCGGGCCGTTGCCGTTCACGCGTATCGTGAGCGCGGCATTCTCTTCCTTCATATCCTGCCCCATGAGTGAGGCCGCACACAGCGTACGGCCGAGCGCGGCGCAGGCCGTCGGCGCGCAGCCGTGTATCTGCCGTGCGCGCTCTACAGTGTCACGCGCGTTTATTACCGCCATCTTTATCGCGCCGTCACCGGCGGTCGCTCTGATTATTCTATCCATAAAATCTCCGTTTACTTCCTTTTTGCAGTGATGAATATTCTTCCCGCGTCGCCCTGCGGGCAGTCATGCCTTACGGCGACATCGCCGAAGCCCGCCGCCTCAAGCAGTGCGCGCAGCTTCTCCGGTGTGTGCGCGTATTCGATATGCTCCTCGCTCTCCCGCGACCACAGACCGCGTCTTTCGAGTGAGAAGATATCCATGCCGTAGACGATAGCAGAAAGCTCCTCGTCAAAATCCGCCCGCCAGAGGCAGAGCACGTCGTCCTTCTCATCGACGAATATATCCCCGTCGAGCGAACGCAGGAACTCAGGCGAGCGGATATCGAAGATCAGCAGGCCCTCCGGGCGGATGAACAGGTGCAGTCGGCGGAAAAGATCCGGCAACTCCTCCGCGGGGATATAATTCATCCCGTCGAGCGAGCAGACCGCCGCGTCTACCGTACCGTAAAGATCCAGCTCCCCGGCCTCCTGACAGATAAACAGCGGGGGCGTGACGCCGGGCACCGCCTTGGCCTGCGCCTGCATCAGCATATCCGGGGACTGATCCGCCGCGATCATCTCATAGCCGCGCCGCGCAAGCTCCCATGTGAGTGTGCCTGTGCCGCAGCAGAGATCGAGCAGCAGCGAGAACTCCCCGCCGTCGGCGCGGAACTCCCGCTCGTAGAAATCAGCAAAGCTCCCGTATGGAACATCCCCTGTCAGCTTATCGTACCACGGGGCAAGGCCGTTATAACAGCTCACTTTTCGCTCTCCTTCAGGCGCTCAAAGGCGAGTTCATAGCCGCCCGCGCCGTACTGGAGGGAGCGGTTGACGCGGCTGATGGTCGCGCTCGACGCGCCGGTCTCGGCGAGGATATCGTTATAGATCATGCCGTTATTCAGGCAGTCTGCGACCCGGAAGCGCTGCTCCATTGCGATAAGCTCCGGCGCGGTGCACAGATCGTCAAAGAAGCGCATGCACTCATCGAGCGTCCTCAGGGACAGTATCGCCTTATACAGATCCTCATTGCGCTCTTTTTTCCGAGTATTATTCATTTTTACCTCCCCGGTCAAACCATGTTATTTCACGCTTTATCTGATTCGTACTTTACATCATAAAAGGGAAAAAGTAAATAGCGGCGGGGCTGTTTACACAAAATTTAACATATGCCTGATAATGGCTCTTGCGTAAAATTTGCGGACAATATATAATATAAGCAATAAAAGCAGCCGTCGGGCGTGTATGTCGCGGCGGCGGATCGGAGACGCTGTATGCTGTTTTATCCCGGCGGGTTTAGTATGACGGCCGTGTGGCTGGTCGCGATGATAGTTCTGCTGATAATCGAGGGCATCGTACCGGGGCTTGTGTCGATATGGTTCGCGATAGGCGCGTTTGCCGCCATGATCTCCGCGATCCTCGGCGCGCCGCTCTGGCTCCAGGTGCTCTGGTTCTTCGCGGTGTCGATCCTGACGCTGTGCCTGACAAGGCCGTTTGCGAAGAAATACGTCAATTCCCGCGCCACGCCGACGAATGCGGATATGCTCATCGGCAAGGAGTGCGTCGTCACTGAGGAGATAGACAATGTCCTCGGCACCGGCGCTGTGACCGTCGGCGGCAAGGTGTGGACCGCCCGCACTGAGGAGCCGGACGGCAAGGCCGAGGCCGGCAAAATCATGACCGTTGTGAAAATAGAGGGCGTCAAGCTCATAGTAAAGTAAAAAATTTTTATTATCAAATTCAGGAGGAGAAACCATGCCCGAGATCATTTCCGTTGCGATTCTGCTGCTCGTCGTTATCTTTATCCTTGTCCGCTGCATCCGTATCGTGCAGCAGGCAAAGGCCTACGTCATTGAGTTCCTCGGCGCGTATAAGACGACCTGGAACGTCGGCCTGCACTTCAAGATTCCCTTTGTCGAGAAGGTCGCCAAGGTGGTCACGCTCAAGGAGCAGGTCGCGGACTTCCCGCCCCAGCCCGTTATCACCAAGGATAACGTCACCATGCAGATCGACACCGTCGTCTATTTTCAGATCACCGACCCCAAGCTCTACACCTATGGCATTGAGCAGCCTATGGTCGCCATCGAGAATCTCTCCGCCACCACGCTGAGAAACATCATCGGCGATCTCGAACTCGACCAGTGCCTCACCAGCCGCGACATCATCAACACAAAGATGCGCACCATCCTTGACGAAGCCACCGATCCTTGGGGCATCAAGGTCAACCGCGTCGAGCTCAAGAACATCCTGCCTCCCAAGGAGATCCAGAACGCGATGGAGAAGCAGATGAAGGCCGAGCGCGAACGCCGCGAAGCCATCCTGCGCGCCGAGGGCGAGAAGCGCGCCGCGATCCTCGAAGCCGAGGGCGAGAAGGAATCCGCCATTCTCCGTGCGGACGCGAAGAAGCAGCAGCAGATCCTTGAGGCCGAGGGCGAAGCCGAGGCTATCCTCAAGGTCCAGAAGGCCACTGCCGAGGGCATCAGGCTCATCAACGAGGCCGCTCCCTCCGAAGCCGTCATCAAGATCAAGGCGATGGAAGCCTTCAGCGCAGCGGCAAACGGCAAGGCCACGAAGATCATTATCCCCAGCGAGATACAGGGCGTGGCAGGTCTTGCCAGCGGTCTTGTCGAAGCCGTCAAGGGCGATGTAAAGGCCGAGGAGTAAACAGCAAAATCTAATTTTACCCGGACCGGCGTATGAATTTCATATCGCCGGTCTGTTTGTATGATTTATATGAAGGGAACACAACAATGATGGACTACGACAGAGTGCAGGATTTTCTTGAGGCGCACGGCATGGAGCCGGAGCGCGTCGACCCAAAGCGCGAAGCCGCGCTGATGCTTGAGGATATGCGCCGCGGCCTTGCCGGGGTGAAGAGCGACATGCCCATGATCCCTACATATCTCAGTAACGACGCCCAGCTCCCTCTTGGCCGCAGCGTCGCGGTCATCGACGCCGGCGGGACGAATTTCCGCTCAGCGCTTGTGCGCTTTGAGGAGGACGGCTGCCGTGTATCCGAGCTCAATAAATGCAGAATGCCCGGCGTCGGCGAACCCTGCACATGGGAGGAATTCATTTCCTTCGTTGCCGACAGGATAGAGCCGCTGATGGACAGGGCGGAGAGCATCGGCTTCTGCTTTTCCTACTCTGCGGACATTACCTCGGATATGGACGGCCGCGTCATCCGCATCGATAAGGAGGTCGTGGTCACAGGCTCCGAGGGTAAGCTTATAGGCGTGTCTCTTAAGGCGGAGCTTGAGAAACGCGGCATCACTGGCAAGCGCGTCGTTATTCTTAACGACACTGTCGCCGTTCTTCTCGGCGGCGGGGCGGGGCTGGATAAGCGCGCATACAGCGGCTTCATCGGTCAGGTCAGCGGCACCGGCACGAACACCTGCGTCTCCCTGCCGGAGCGCCTTATCGGCAAGCTCGGAAGCAGTGAAGAGCGCGGCATGATAATCAACATGGAGGCCGGGCTTTATACCGGCATCCCGCGCGGCAGCTTCGACCTCATGCTCGACTCCGCAAGCAACAATCCCGGTCTCAAGGCCTTTGAAAAGCTCACCGCCGGGGTCTATCTCGGCGAGCTTTGCCGCCTGATGCTCATCGCCGCGGCGGATGAGGGACTTATCTCCCGCGCGGCGGGCGAGGGCGCGCGGCAGCTTGAGAATATCGATTCCGCCGTTATCGACGCATGGGCGTGCATGGAGCGCGGAGAGCTTTTAGGCGGCGCGGAAGCCGACCTCGCCTTCGCTTCCCGTCTCAGCCGCGCCCTGTTTAAGCGCTCGGCGCGCTGCATGTGTGCTGACCTTCTCGCGCTCGCGATGCTCACCGGCGCGGGGAAGAGCGCGGATAAGCCGCTGTGCGTGCTGGCGGAGGGCTCACTCGTGCAGAAGAGCCGCGTCTACCGTCCGGAGCTTGAGCGTCTGCTTGAGGAGTACGGCAGAGAAGCGGGAGTCCATTTTATTCTGAAGGTCGGGCAGGAGACGACGCTTCCCGGCGCTGCCGCTGCCGCGCTTATAAATTAGTTTAATTCTGCGTTAAATTTTCTTAAGCCGTCTTGCGCGGCGCTCCAGCACCTGTTATAATAGCAAAGCATTATTTATAGCATTATTTTGATATATTCATGCACGGAGATAACCTATGTTTGAGTGGATCGCCGGCACTACCGCCGGGAAATTTATATCGACCTTTTTCATATCCATGCTCCCTATCGTGGAGCTGCGCGCGGGGCTGCCCTACGGCATCGCTCTCGGCCTTGATTATCCGCTGGCGCTGACAGCGGCGGTCATTGGGAACATGGTTCCCGTGCCGTTTATAATCATTTTCATCCAGCGCGTGTTTATCTGGCTGCGCAAGCACTGGCCGAAGATGGACAGCTTCATCACAAAGCTCGAAACCAAGGCGCACCTCAAGGGTGAGAAGGTGCAGATGTACGGCCCCATTGCGCTGCTGCTTTTCGTCGGCATCCCGCTCCCCGGCACCGGCGCATGGACAGGCTCGCTCATCGCGGCGCTGCTTGAGCTCAAACCCAAGTCTGCGATCCCGTGCATTTTCCTCGGTGTGCTGCTTGCTGCCGCGATAATGACCGCGCTGACCTTCGGCGTCATCCACGTTGTAAACTGAAAGCAGAAAAGCTATAAACAGGAGCCTTGCGGCATGCCGCAAGGCTCCTGAATTCTTATCCGTCCCGAAGGGACACCATATCCGCCTGTGAAACAGGCGATTTCATCCGCCCTACGGGCGGATTTATTTATTCTCCCCCATGTCCACCGGCAGCGCGCAGCTTCCGCCGGTGCAGACATAGTACGCAGCCTTACCGTCCTTTGGCTGCATATCCGCGGTGTAGGGCGCGGCAGCCTTGAGAGCTTCGGCGTTTCCCGGCGTCTTTACCAGCACCGTCAGCTCCGGTGCGTAGCGCGAGAGTACCGCACGGAGCGCCTCCGGCAGTGCTTCATCCGGCGTCACGCAGACAAGCTCGCGCGCCGCGCCATCCGTAAGCATGGCCGTGAGCGCATAGCAGCAGCCCGCGGGGTACTGCCCCGCGCTGCGGGAGATAAAGCCCCTCTGCTCCTCGGCGGCAGCGCGCCACGGCTCCTTGCCTGTCAGCCTGAAAAGCCGGTCAAAGAGCACCGCCGCAGCACTGTTGCCTGACGGCATGGCTCCGTCGAATATCTCCTTCGGGCGGATCAAGAGCTTTTCCGCATCGATGGCCGTGCGGAAATATCCGCCCTCTTCATCGGCAAAACGGCGGCGGATATTTTCCGCAAGCTCCTCCGCCTTCAGGATATGCGCGGGGTCAAAGTCCGCCGAATACTGTTCAAGCAGGCCGAGGGCATAGAAGGCATAGTCGTCAAGCTGCGCGGCGTATTTGAGCTCGTCCTCGCATAAGCGCGCCATGAGCGCGCCGCCCTCATGCAGGGACTCCGCCATGAATCCCGCCAGCTCCTCCGCCTCCATGAGATAGCGTCGGTCGGAAAACGCCCTCGCCGCGCGGGAGAGCGCCATGAGCATAAGGCCGTTCCATGCGGTGAGTATCTTCATGTCAGTGCCGAGCGTCATGCGCTCCTCGCGGTAGATCCGCAGGCGCTCGCAGAAGCCGTCGTAGCCCTCCGGGAGGAAGGCCCAGCGGGTGTTCAGCAGCAGGTTCGGAATGCTCTTCCCGCGGAAATTTCCCTCGGGCGTGATATCATAGCACTCGCAGAAGTGCCCGCCCTCATTGCCGAGAACCTGCTTCACATCGTCGGGCGTGAAGAGATAGTACGCGCCCTCGTCCCCGCCGCTGTCGGCATCCTGCCCGCAGAAGAAGCCGCCGCCCGGAGCCTTGAGCTCGCGCAGACAGTAATCGAGCGTGTCCTCGGCAACGGTGCGCCAGAGCGCCAAGTGCCCGTCCTGCCATGCCTCGGTGTAGGCCAGCGCAAGCAGGGCGTTGTCATAGAGCGTCTTTTCAAAATGCGGCGCGAGCCACTCGCGGTCGGTGGAATAGCGGGCAAAGCCTCCGCCGATATGGTCATAAATGCCGCCCTTGTACATCTGCCGCAGAGTGTTCTCGACCATCTGCCGCGGCTTTTTCTCATTTTTAAGCTGCGCATACTCCATGAGGAAAATGAGGTTATGCGCAGACGGAAACTTCGGCGCTGTGCCGAAGCCGCCGTACTCCTCGTCGTAGGACTCCTCAAGCTGCGCCTCCGCCGCCTTTGTGAGCGCGGAGAACTCCACCGCTGCCGTCGGCGCGGTCCTCTGCCGCAGCCACGCGGTGAGTTCCCCGGCGGTCTTTGTCAGCTCTCCTCTGCTGCCGCGCCACTTGTCCGCAACGGTCAGCAGCAGCTCGCGCAGCCCCATGCGCCCGCCGCTGCTCTCGCGCGGGAGATAGGTCCCGACGAAAAACGGCTGCTGCTCCGGCGTCATTATAACGGTCAATGGCCAGCCGCCGCTGCCGTTGAGCGCGGTGCAGACCTTCATATACACGCTGTCGATATCCGGCCGCTCCTCGCGGTCGACCTTGACAGAGACATAATAATGGTTTAGAATTTCGGCAAGTGCCTTGTCATCAAATGACTCCCGCGCCATCACATGGCACCAGTGACAGGTGGAGTAGCCTATGCTGAGAAACACGGGCTTGTCCTCGCGGCGCGCTTTCTCAAACGCCGCCGCGCCCCACGGCAGCCAGTCCACCGGGTTTTGGGCGTGCTGCCTCAGATACGGGGATCTTTCATTTATCAAAGCGTTGCTCATGCCGCAGCCTCCAGTTTGTTTTTATGTATTATAACACCGCAGCAGGCGATTACTCAAGCCGATGCACACAATAAAAATCAGGAGGGTCCAGATGGATTCCAAAATCAAAAAACCTCCAGCGCTCCGTGACAGCTTTTTCGTTGCCGGTACTGTTCTGCTGCTGTTCTTTTCCCTGTGGAAAGTTCGATACGGCCTCGGCGTTTATGATGAATCGTTCTATCTGACGATCCCGTACCGCATGTGCCACGGAGACAAGCTGTTCCTTAACGAATGGCACGTGTCCCAGCTGTCCGCGCTGCTCCAATATCCGCTGATGAAGCTCTATCTGATGCTGCACCCCCCCGGCACTGATGGTATCATTCTCGCTTTCCGACGCATTTACGTCGCTGTCAATTTCGCTGCCGGTCTCCTCGCGTACCACAGGCTGAAAAAGTACGGTGCCGGTGCGGTGGCTGCGGTGCTTTTATATCTGCTCTATGCGCCGAGCAACATAATGGCTCTATCGTATAACTCAATAGGTCTGCTCTGCGGCTTTTTATGCGCCGCCTTTCTCGCGACCGCCGTGAAGGGCTCCGACTATGCCGTCTCCGGCCTGTTCTTCGCTGGCATTGTGCTGTGTCAGCCGCTCTTGCTGGCGGAGTTCATCGTCGTGTATCCGGTGCTTATATGTGTCTCGCTCATTTCCAAGCGGCGCGAGCTGCTGCGCGGGCTGCTGTGGTTCCTCTCCGGCTGCGTGATATTGGCAGTCCCGGTCCTTATTTATTTCATTTTCTCTGTCGGTATTTCAAATGTCATCGCCGCACTGCCGCAGATAATGGATGACCCGGAGCACAACACGAGCGAGCTGCTGTCATTGCACTATATCTATAGCGCGATAGTTTACGGCTACCTGCCGGATCATTTTCTGGAAGTGCCGATAGGTCTTGAATTTGTCACCCGTCCCATGCTCAAGGTGTTATATCTGAGCTTTATTCCGGTATGGGCGGCAGTCCTCTTCGACCGCGGCCGCGGCAGGCGCGCGGCCTTGTATCTCTCCCTGTCCGCTCTCCTCTGCATCGGCATCGGAACAGTATATACATGGCTGTACTCGTACAAATCACCATACATGTCGTATATAAATTACCTGATGTTCCCGTGGCTGCTCCACGGAATTTGCCTGCTGCCGTTTCTGACGAAGTCCGACCGCCGGCTTCTCTTGCTGTTCTATGCGCTCGGCATCCTGCATGCGCTGTCTTTCCTGACCTCGAACACGGGCGGCAATGTTCTCAACATGGCGCTGCTGCCTTCCTGTCTCGCTTCGATAATGCTCAGCATAAAATATTTCTCGTCCACAAGCTGGGTCAAGGGGCTGCCGGTGTTTATATGCGTGGCCGTCAGCGCAGCACTTCTCATGTACACCCGTGCGCTCTACTGCTTTACATCGCTCCCCGTGACCTCGCTCGACACGCGGTGCTCTTCCGGCCCCGCCGCCGGTATCATACTCGGTCATGAGGCAGCGGAGTATGCGGAGGCCGTTGCCGACTGCGTCAGTGAAAAGCAGCTCCACCCGGATGAAAACACTCTGTTCCTGACCTCCGATCAGCAATTTTACCTCAGTGCGGACACCGGCCTTGCGCAGTTTTCCTCATGGCTGTCCTTCAATTTGGAGTCATCGCCGCAGCGCCTTGAGGCTTATTACGCTCTTAACCCTGATAAGCGCCCCGATGTGATACTTATTGAAAAGAACCCTATGTATTTCGGCAATCCTATCGAGGGCCTCGACGATGACACAATATCAAATTGGGCAGAAGAACACGGCTTCAGCTTTGAGGAGGACGATATATGCTTCTTCATGCGCAAGCTGCCGGGCTGACAGACTGCCAAGCACAATAAAAATCAGGAGGATCCAGATGGATTCCAAACTTAAAAAACGGTCAGCGCTTCAGGACGGCTTCTTCATTATCGGCATGGTCCTGCTGCTGATCTTCTCCCTGTGGAAAGTTCGATACGGCCTCGGCGTTTATGATGAGTCGTTCTATTTGACGATCCCGTACCGCATGTGTCACGGAGACAAGCTTTTCCTTAGCGAATGGCACGTGTCCCAGCTGTCCGCGCTGCTCCAGTACCCGCTGATGAAGCTCTATCTGCTGATACATCCCGGCACTGATGGCATCGTTCTCGATTTCCGACGCATTTACGTCGCAGTCAATTTCGCCGCCGGTCTCCTCGCGTACCGCAGGCTGAAAAAGTACGGCGTCGGCGCGGCGGCCGCGGTGCTTCTGTATCTGCTCTATGCGCCGTATAACATAATGGCGCTGTCGTATAACTCCATGGGTCTGCTCTGCGGCTTTTTGTGCGCCGTCTTTCTTGCGACTGCCGCAAGGAAGACCGACTATGCCGTCGCCGGGCTGTTCTTCGCGGGGCTTGTTCTGTGTCAGCCGCTCATGCTGGCGGAGTTTGCCGTCGTGTATCCGGTGCTTATCTGCGTCTCGCTCATTTCCAAGCGGCGCGAGCTGCTGCGTGGGCTGCTGTGGTTCCTCCTCGGCTGCGTGATATTGGCGATCCCGGTTCTTGTTTATTTTGTTTTCTCCGTCGGCATCTCAAATATCCTCGCCGCGCTCCCGCTGATGATGAGCGATCCCGAGCACGACATGGGAGAGCTGCTGTCAGTGTCCTTTATCTATAGATCGGTAGTTGACTACTACCTGCCGGAGATGCCGGCAGGGCTTAAGTTTGTCTCCCGCTCAGCGCTCAAGGTGCTCTATCTGGGTTTTGTCCCGATATGGGCGGCAGTCCTCTTAGACCGCGGCCGCAGCAGGCGCGCGGCGCTGTACCTTTCCTTATCCGCGCTTCTCTGCGCCTTGATCGGGGCGGCGTACACGCTGCTGTACCCGTATAAATCAACATACATATCATATGTAAATCACCTGCTGTTCCCGTGGCTGCTTCACGGGGTGTGCCTGACGCCGCTTCTGACGAAGAGCGAGCGGGAGCAGCTCTCGCTGTTCTACGCACTTGGCTTCCTGCATGCGCTGTCATTCCTGACCTCGAACCAGGGCGGCAATGTTTTCTCCATCGCGCTGCTGCCTGCCTGTCTCGCCTCAATAATGCTCAGCACAAAATACTGCTCATCCCTTGGCCGCGCCAAGGGAGCGCCGGTGTTTATATGCACGGCCGTCAGCGCTGTGCTTCTCCTGTATGTCCGTGCGGGCTATTGCTTTATGTCGCCGCCCGTGAGCCAGCTTGACACGCAGTGCGTTTCAGGCCCGTCAGCCGGTATTTACGCCGTTGAGGAAGAGGCCGCGCGCTGTGATTCGGTCGCTTTATCCATGAAGAGCAAGAGCTTTGACGCAAACGGAAACGCTCTGTTCCTGGCAACCGATCCGCAATTCTATCTCTGTACGGACACAGGCCTTGCGCAGTATTCCGCGTGGCTGTCATTCAATATCGATTCCACCCCCGTGCGCCTTGAGGCTTATTACGGTCTTGATCCGGATAAACGTCCCGACACGATAGTGATCGAGAAGTCGATCCTGCCGGAGCTGGAAAGTGATACCGCGGCAGACTGGTCAGCGGAGCATGGCTTCAGCTTTGAGGAGGACGATATATGTTTCTTCATGCGCAGGCTGCCGGGCTGACACGGCCACGAAAATATGTACCATCACGAAGGAGTATTCTATTATGGAACTTCAGACCGGAATAACAGGCGTTGACGAGACAGAAGTCACGCAGGCAAATACCGCCGAGGCCGTCGGCAGCGGGACGCTCCCCGTGTTCGCGACGCCCGCTATGCTCGCGTCGATGGAAAAGGCCGCGTATACATCGGTGCAGCCCTATCTTGACGAGGGCTGCGGCACGGTCGGCATCCTGCTGAACGCGGAGCATCTCGCCGCCTCGCCCATCGGGATGCACGTGCGCACCGAGAGCGAGCTTATGGAAATAGACGGGCGTGTCCTCACCTTCTCCGTCCGCTCCTACGCCGGCGGCGAGCTTATCGGAAAGGGCGTTCATAAGCGCTGCATAATAAATTCCGAGCGTTTCATGGCAAAGGCGCTCTCAAAGCTCGACAACAAATAAAATGAAGCTCCTCTCGGATCATATAGTCCGGGAGGAGCTTTTTCCCGCGCCGTCATTATTCTGCGCGCTCTGTCTTAATAGGCGCAGATATTTTGTCCCGTACAGCAGCAGGCATAAGCCGACGAGCACAGTGCACAGGGCTATCCCGCCGTTCATGAGCGCGGCTGGCATATCCGGCCAGAACAGCACCCCCGCCATGACGATATATATCACCGCCGTGCAGAGCTTTCCGTACCAGCGCGCGGAGTAAACCTTGCCCGTGCATTGCAGCACGCGTGCCCCGAGCACCGCAAGGCTCAGCTCGCGGACGAGGTGCAGCGCCAGCAGCAGCCACGCGGCCTTTGTGCGCGTCGCGGCGCAGAGCATCATGGCGATCTGGATGAGCTTATCCGCCGCCGGGTCGAGCGCCTTGCCGAGATCGGTCACCATATTGAAGCGGCGGGCGATCGCGCCGTCAAGCACGTCGGACACGGCGCACAGCAGCAGCACGCCCATCGCCTGCCAGAGTGCGCCTCTGACATACAGCACCGCGAAAACCGGCGTCAGCAGTATTCTGACTATGCTTATCATGTTAGGTATGTTCATGCTCTCAGCCCCCCCGTTAAAGTTTTCCCTCTCACTGCACATCTTATGCAGTGAGAGGGAAAAGGGGCACAAAGTTTTGAGGGCAGAGCAGCTGAGACGCCGCGGCAGCAAATAAGGGCTTTACTCTTCCGCGTTTCCTACAGCCCGGTTCCTGTTGAGCGAAGGAAGCTCATAATCTGTAAAAGATCTGCTCAGCTCTTCCAGAACCGTCCCACTTTGATCGGCAATTTCAACATACAGAGACACATTCTCCGGCAGGACCGGTTCATCCCGGCCATTCTGCGGCAGCGCGGCAAGCAGCTTTTGAATGTTTTCGTTCCCGGCTATCCATGAGCCGTCCCTGAGCGCATAGCTTACAGACAGATCCGCATCATTTATGAGCATGAGGTAATCATATACATTCCACGCATCCGCAGCGCAGCTGCGCTTATACTCGGCGTAACGCTCATAATCGCCGTCCCAGTAAGCATAGGCGGCGTCCCCGCGCCGGTCGGGTATATCATAGTTATCCAGAATATATTTCCCAAGCCAGCTTGAAACCTTCTTTGCACCGGCAGCATTGAGATGGGAGTTTGAATCGTTGCAGTCTATGCTGTAGTCCACAACTCCGTTGTCGAGGAAGTTTATGTAGTTGAGCCCTTCCTCCTGCGCGATGAGCCCCGCAAGATTGGCTTCTTCATAACGCTCCTCCCAAGCCGGGAACGGGAAGTATGTAAGCAGGAGATCAATATCTCTTTCCCTGCACAAATCGATGATCTTGTACAGATATTCGACACCGAGCACGCTCTCTTCAAGCTCCGGCAGCTTATCCGTTTTTTCGATCGGCTCCGGTGCGGAGACGTGGGTCAGCATGTGTGCGCCTTTTTCCGTACTAGGAGTCATATTAAAGCTGTCTTTATTTATAGCGCTCCAGTTCTGCCGGTACGCCAGAAATTTGAATATCAGGCCAAGCTCGTCCATTCTTGAAATGTACTGGTTATCTCCGCTCAGGCTGTGTATGGCACGCAGCTTGTTGAGCGTCATCGGAAAAGCGTCGAGAAACGAATGTACCTGTCCTATCGAATAGGTCTTATCCTGACTAGTTATCAAATAGCAGTCGAGAACAATAAGCTTTGGGGTGTTATAGTCCAGAGCATTAACGATAGTCCAGTATGTCTCCGGCATCATGCTTGCCGACATCCCCAAATTATATGATGCTATCCCGTATTCCCGCCACTGCTCCAATGGCATGACGCTGCACATCGTATGGCTCGACCCGAAATACAGCACATCAAAGCTTTCCTGCTCTGTAAAATAGGACGAATACTGCCGATGCGGTTCTTTGTTCTTGGTGACGTACGTCATTGCGGCAACGAGCCCGGCGATCATCGCCGCTGTCATTGCTATCCATATGGCTCTTTTAAGATTCTCTTTCACCGTGCCGCCCCCTCAGAACTGGAAGTAGATAAAATTGGCCGCCTCAAGGCCGCCGAATATTCCGAACAGAAGTATGAGCGACACCGAAAGCGCTATCACCAGGGACTGGCACCATGCGTCCTGCTTCACGATAAGCTCCCTGAGCTTTATGCCGCGGTACTTGCAGATATCCGTGCCTATGAGCAGCGCGATACCGGCCAGCATGAGGTCAAAGTTTGGCCGGTCGAGCCCGCATTCGTACAGCGAACCGTCAAACAGTATCCACGGGTTCGCTGCCGTGAACGCCCCGCGCACCATATCGAAGGCGTCGGAGAGCTGCGGCGCTCTGAAAAACACCCATGCAAAGTTAATGAGCAGGAAGGTCACCAGCACCTTCACGGCCTTATGCCCGAGGCTGTCCCGGTGAAGCCCAAACGTCTTCACCCCCCAGTCGCGCAGCGGCTTGAGCATATCGCCGATCACCTGATAGAAGCCGTTGAGCAGGCCCCAGAACACATACGTCCACTGCGCGCCGTGCCACAGCCCGCTCAGGCCGAAGGTTATCATGATGTTCAGATACTTTTTTGCCTTGCCCTTCCTGTTGCCTCCGAGAGGAATATACACATAGTCGCGGAACCATGTGGAGAGCGATATGTGCCAGCGCCTCCAGAACTCAGCGGTGCTCATGGACAGATACGGCGTGTTGAAGTTCTCCATAAGCTCGACTCCAAGCATCTTCGCCGAGCCGACCGCGATCGTCGAATAACCGCCGAAGTCACAGTATATCTGCACGGCGAAGAGCAGCGTCGCGATGATCGTGTACCAGCCGCCGTATATCTCACTGTTGCCGTACACCGTGTCAACAAAAATGGCAATTCTGTCCGAAAGCACCACTTTGAGGAAAAAGCCCCACAAAATGAGCAGCATTCCCTCGCGCATGGCGTTGAAGTCCGCCTTTTTAGGCACGGCAAACTGCTTGAGCAGGTTCTTTGAGCGCTCTATCGGCCCAGCGACGAGCTGTGGGAAGAACGACACGAACAGCGCATAGCGCAGAAAGCTCTTCTCGGCGTATATCTCGCCGCGGTACACGTCTATCGTGTAGCCAAGAGCCTGAAATGTATAGAACGATATACCCACCGGCAGCACAATATCAAAGGTGGGGCAGCTGAACGCGAACCCGCAGCCCGCGAGCACCGCGTTGAGGCTCGTAACGGCAAAGTTAAAATACTTGAAATAGAACAGTATCCCCAAGTTCAAGGCAAGGCACAGCGCAAGGCTGAGCTTTTCAAGGCGGCGGTCCCTATTTCCTGCGGACGCTCTCGCACGTTCAATCAGCAGCGCACACAGATATGTCGCCGCAGTTGAGAACAGGATGAGCAGCGCATAGACCGCGTTCCAGCACATATAGAAAAAATAGCTGCATATGAGCAACCATACATGCTTCAGCTTATCGGGTATTATGTAATACACTGCCAGAACAGCTGGCAGAAAAATCATATATTGCAGGGAATTGAACAGCATATAAGCTTTCCTCGCTTATCTATACTTCTTTTCCGATTGTATCATAAGCCACCTCTCTTATCAACAAATACTTTCACGCATCGCGCCATCGGGAACATAGCTCCGGGGCATCTGATCTCCCCAAATTTGCGCTTTGCTCTTGAAAACAGGGCGCATTTTGCATATAATGAAAAGGATTTTTAACTGTTTGATTTTGGGAGAGCGCAATGAAGATTCTCAGAAAAGCGATAGCCGCGGCCGCGGCGCTGACCCTGTGCCTGTCGCTCGGCTTTTCAGCCCTTGCGGACGATGGCGATAACGCGCAGTACGGCGATAAGACATGGGACCAGATCGTCAGTCAGCTGCTTGAGGAGTACAACGTGCCGCGCGAGCAGATCACCGCCGGGTACTGCAACCTCGTCACCGGCGAGGAATACTACGTAAACGGCGATGAGTACAAGATCGCCGCCAGCATGTACAAGCTCCCGCTCAACATGTATTTTACCGACCTCATCCAAAGCGGTCAGTTCGATTGGGACAGCCATTATACCGAAGTCACCTACGAATACGCGCGCGACGCCTCTCTTATATACTCCGACAATGACTGGGCGATGTTCCTGTTTGAAAGCGACGTCATCGGCGGCTTTGAGAAGTTCCGTGAGCTTACCGCGCCTTTCATGGGCGTTGACCTGAACGACGTGCCGGATAACTATTACCACGTCAATATTTACACTGCCCGCCAGTTCATCACCTGTCTGAAGCTGCTGTATAACGAGCAGGAGCGCTTCCCCGGCATTATCGAGACCATGCTGAAGGCTGAGCAGGACCGTTTCTTCAAGCTGAACACGCCGAACTTCGAGGTCGCCCATAAGTACGGATATGTCCCGGAGGATGGACATATCTACATGAACGACTGCGGCATTGCCTATGCCTCCCAGCCGATCGCCATCGTGATGTTCACAGATAACGTCGATAACGCCGAGGAGCTGCTGTCGGCGTACTGCACCGCCATGTGCGAGTACACCAACTACACCGTCGCGAATCCCCCCGCCACGCCGACACCCGAACCGACCGCCGTGCCGACACCCACCGTTCCCGCAGCTACCGCGACGGCGGAGCCCGAACCCACGGCGGCAGCCGAGCCCGAACCCGAGCCTGCCGAGGCCGGGTCGCCTGTGACGGCGTTCCTGTTCATTGCCGTCTTTGCCGCCCTCGGCATATTGGGCGCGGTAAAGCTCAGGAAGAAATACGGCGCGGGGCTGAAGCTGATACTGATCGCGCTGCTGCTGTGCGCGGTCGGGATGCTCCTTGCCGCCGCGGGCAGCTTCCGCGGCACGGTCATCGCAAAGCCTGCGGGCGATCCGCAGCAGACCGTCACGGAGTTCTTCGATTCTCTCATCGCGGGGGACTATACCTCGGCCTATGACCGCCTGCGCGATCATACCGGCCTCGGCCTTGAGAATGAGCCCGGCACCGAAGCCGGGAAAATTGTATACAAAGCCCTGCATGACAGCTACAGGTATGAGCTTGCCGGCAGCGCCGAGATAGATAAGCTCGCCGCCGTGCAGAATGTCCGCTTCACATATCTCTCGCTTCCCGCGCTTGAAGACGCAGCCGCCGAAGAGACGCAGGCCCAGCTCAAGCACCTTGTGCAGAGCCTGCCGTCAAGCGAGGTCTATGATAAGAGCAACAACTATCTCCCGGAGATCACCGAACGCGCGTATCTTCAGGCGCTCGAACAGGTCCTTGAAAATGCCGGGGAGTACTACGCCACGGTCGAAATTCCGCTCGACCTCAGCTACACGGACGGCAGATGGCAGCTCGCGATAAGCGACGCGCTTCTGAACGCTCTCAACGGCGGCGCGGGCTACTGAGGGGAGGCGCATGAATGAACGATGATTTTGATCTGAGCGAGCTCGACTCGATACTCGCGGAATTCGGCGATGATCCTCATGACGAAGCCGCGCGCTCCCCTTTTGTTATGGACGATACTCCGACGCGGCCTGCCGCCGAACCTGAAGCTCCGACACCGCCGATCACCGAATCTGCGGCCCCGGCGGATAAACCTGACGAGAAAACTCATTTCTGGAACAGCCGGGACTTTGCCGCGGCGGCACACCCGGCGCGCGCCCCCGTAAGCGCCGCACCCGCGCCGGAGATACCGGATGAACCCCCGCGCCGCGCGTGGTTTATCACGCCGCTGTTCGGTCTGCTCTCGGCGCTTATACTGCTGTGGGCGCTCTTTAACATCCATCCCGCCTCCGGTACGCTCTCGAACGCCTCCGGAAGCAGCAGCCTTAATTTGTCAAATAAGCTTGATGTATACCTCAATAACGCCGCGAGCGACGCCCTCGGCGAGCTTGCGTACATAAAAAAGATCTACACTCTTCAGGAGAACGACACCGTCTCCCCCGTGCCGAACGCCGCCTGCTTCGGCACGACAAATGACCCCGCAGATATCCGCGAGGTCATCAAGAACGCCGCCGACCTGCTCGATGGGCAGTCCGTCATCTTCGATGAGAACGCGGACTTTGTTCCGGGCGAGCCGATCCGATATTACCTTGACGAGACCATACTCGTCATCACATGGAAGGAATACATCAACCAGCGCTGCTGCACCTGCGCCGAGGTCAAGCTCGCGCACGGCTCGCAGCTCCGGCGCAAGCTCGCCGACGACAGCTACAGCTCCAGCGTGCAGCTCTACGCCTCGGATATGGCAAAGCAGGCAAACGCCGTCGTTGCGATAAACGGCGACTTCTACGCTTTCCGCGATCTTGGCATAACCGTGTACCAGCGCACGCTCTACCGCAACAGCCCCGCGAAGGTCGATACCTGCTTCTTCACCTCCACCGGCGACATGCTCTTTACCCGCGCAGGCGAGCTTACCGGCGAGGGTGAGACGCAGAGGTTCATTGAGGATAACGACATTGTCTTTTCCATCGCCTTCGGTCCCGTGCTTGTGGATAACGGCGAGCTGCAATACTGCGAGCGCTACCCCATCGGTGAGATAGACACCGAGTATTCCCGCTCCTGCATCGGCATGTCGGGCGAGCTGCATTATCTCCTCATGACCATCAACCACACGTCCGACGCACGCCCCCGTGCGACGGTCAACGAGCTTGCGCGCTTTATCTATTCCAAGGGCGTGCAGAAGGCATATAACCTTGACGGCGGCCAGACCTCGGAGATCATCATGAACGGCGAGCCGATAAACAATGTCGACTTCGGCTCTGAGCGCACCGTCAGCGACATCATCTATTTTGCCACCGCGATCCCGAATGAGGAGGCGAGCAAATGAACCCCATAGCCATATACAGCGGCTCCACGGTCCTGTACTGGAGCTCTGTCATAATAGTCCTCGGGCTGCTCGCGTGTCTCGTGCTGTCCCTGCCCCTGCACCGCGCAAACGGCGGCAGCGACAGCGCGATGCTGCTCTTCTTCCCGCTTGCGGTCATCCTCTCCGTGCCCATCTGCCGCGTTATACACTGGTACTGCCATCTTGAGCAGTACAACGGTATATGGGGCGCGCTGACTGACTACTCCACCGGCAGCTACTGTCTGCCCGGCGCACTGCTCGGCACATGGCTTGCCGCGCTCATTGTGAAGAAGCTGGGCTTTGCGCACAGCACCGCCCGTCTGCTGGACGCTTTCGCTCCGGGAGCGGCGCTCGCTGTCGCGTTCATCCGCCTGAGCGCGCTCTTTAACAGCTCTTGCCGCAGCAAGATTGCCGTGACGACGCCCGCGCTTCAGCACCTGCCCATCGCTTCCGGCGTCACAAGCTCCACCGGCGCTGTCGAATACCGCTTCGCGACCTTCTTCGTGGAGTTTCTTCTCATGCTCATCGCGTCAGCAGTGCTGCTTGAGTTCTTCTACCGCTGCCGCAAGCGTCCGATGAAGTACGGAAGCCGCGACGGGAACACCGCAAGGTACTTTCTGCTGCTTTATAGTACTATAGAGCTCTTGCTGGACAGCACCCGAAACGACTCCAGCTTCATGAAGTTCAACGGCTTTGTCAGCATCGTGCAGATGATCTGCGCGGTATGTATCGCCGCGCTCCTCATATACTACAGCCGCGGGAGCATAAAGGCCAACGGGCTCAGTGCAAAGCACTGGGTGATATGGGGCGCGTGGCTCCTCGGCCTCGCCGGGACAGGCGTGTCCGAATACCTCGTCCAGCGCCACGGCAACTGGTACCCCGGCTGCTACGCAGTGATGACGGTCTGCTGCGCGCTTATGGCCGCGGCAGTATACCGGATGTACTTAAGCTGCTGTGACGAAACGGCGATAGGTATTATTGAATAACATACGGAAGCCATCAGATGACTAAACCGCGCGCGGCTTAGTCATCTGATGGCTTTTTATCCGAAATACCCATTCCGGCAACTATATCTTCTCATTTCAGAGCAAGGATATTTTCCTGCATCCGCTGCAAAAAGCGTCCCGCATGCGCGCCATCCATCTGTGTGTGGTGGAACTGGAACGAGAGCTTCAGCGTCGTCTTAAAAAGTCCCTTATGATATCTGCCCCAGATGATGAAGGGGTTGTTGAAGATGCCGCTGTTCATGCCGACCGCGCCGTCGATCTCGGTATCCACAATGGCAGAGGTGCCAATGACCATACTCTCCGTCAGGTCATGGTTCTCGCAGCGCTCCGCCGCCTCGCGCGTCAGGCGCAGATAGTCGGCGTTGAATTGCGCAAGGCTGTCTGAGAATGGCACATCGCAGGAACTGACCTCGCCGTTTTTGTTCTTCACAATCGTGTTCACAGCAATGCTGTCGTATTGCCAAAGCTCGCGCCCCACAGGGAGCATACGGAACTCTTTGATCTCACTCGCCGCCCTGCCTATGCAGTAATCCATCAGCATGTTGAATTTCAGTCCGCGCCGGCGGCTGAGTTTCATAAGCGGCGTAACATCCAGCGTTTTGAAAAGGGTCACCATCGGGTTCGGCGCATTCATCCAAAGCTCAAACGCCGCTGCACGTGAAGTGGCTTTCGGGTCGATCACGATCGGTTTCATACGTTGCTCTCCAATGCGGCGATATCGCCCGACTGAATGGCGGGAATGCTGCGCTTTATTTTTTCTTCATCCCAATCCCACCAGCGCAGTTCCTCAAGCTTCCCGATCGCCGCATCGTCAAAGCGCTTGCGGATAGGCTTCGCGGGAACTCCTCCCACAATGGTGTAGGGCGGCACATCCTTTGTCACCACGGCGCGGGTCCCGACTATCGCGCCGTCGCCGATTTTTACGCCCGGCATAATGACGGCCTCGTAGCCGATCCAGACATCGCTGCCGATCACGGTATCGCCTTTGTTGTCCCATGCGTCACGGATATTATTTACATCGAGTCCCCATTCGTCAAAGAAAATGGGGAAGGTGTAGGTGGACAGCGACTTCATCGAGTGGTTCCCGCTTGTGAACAGAAACTTTGCGCCGCAGGCAATAGAGCAGAATTTGCCGATCTTTAGCTTATCGCCGTTGATGGGATAGTGATAGATGACATTGTTCTTTTCAAAATCGCGTGGATCGTGTACAAAATCGTTGTATATCGTATAGTCTCCGACCTCAATGTTCGGGCTCGTGACTACAGCTTTCAGGTAAACCGTCTGCTTATCGTGCGGACGGGGATATATTTTGTCCTCCATTCTGACTTCCTCACCAATCATTCGTTTTCCGGTTTTGCACAAAACAGATGAATGCCCAGTGCCGCGTTAAATCCCGTCACGGCAAACACGCTGAAGCGTTCCGCAACGCCGAAGTATTCGGCAGGAACGAGCTTTATGCCCACGGCTCCGATGAGCATCATGCCGAGGACGATCGCAGCGCACACTCCGTAAGAGCGGCATGCCCTGCTTTTTGCTCCGGCGGCAATAATGATGGTCAGCGATGCTATGGACAGCAGCACCACCAGGGCGGTAACGACCATGTGCATGACGTCCTGAAACGCCCCTGCATAACCGCTGTCACTCAGCGGGAACATGCGATAGCCGACCGCCGAGACCCATTCCATCACAGCGAACAGATAGACCCCCGAGCGGAGCAGCTTGGTTTTCTGCCCTTGGATGCCGATGCACACGACGGTCACGCAAACGACCTCGCACGCATTGTAGAGCGCGCTGAGCTGATTCCACAGCGGGAGCGACGGCGCATTGGCGGCACTCAGGTCGCTGACCGCCTGTGCCATCCAGTTGTACCCCGGATAGGCCAGCGGCGCAAATACCACTGCCGCTGTATACGAAAGGAAGCTGACGACACCCAATAGCCCAAGCTTTTGTATCAATGGTTTTTTCATAGTTCTCCTCCTGAAGAAAGACGTTGGCAGGACATCAACTGATTTCCTCACGGCGTTCACCGCCCTGGCTGCTGCTGTTGACCATACGGAAAAAGAGCTTCACGTGGCTTTGAAGCTTCTCCAGACATTCGCCCTCCCGTTCCGGCTGGCGGTCGCAAATCCCGATGAGCGTCACCACCGGCGCGACATACATCATGGCCAGCGTCTCCGGGTCCTCCGCTTTGATTTCTCCTGCCGCGATCAAAGCGCGGAAAATACCGGCGTGGTATTCCAAAATTCGCTCCACGTATCGTTTGGAGTAGAGCGCCGCCAGCTCCGGTGAGCGGAACTGCTCAATGGTCATCATGCGGCGGAAACGGCTGATTGTCTCATTATGAAGGGAATATTCGAATATCTGCCGCACCTTTTCATAGAGCGCGTCCTCGGTGATTTCCGTGAAAACCGGAATATCCTGTTTTGCATCCTGCACATGAATATTGATCTTATCCGTATCGGCCTCATACTGCGCCGCTGTCGATTCCACCATGGCTTCGAAGATCGCCTGCTTGCTTGGAAAGTGATTGTAAAGGGACGGTGCCTTTATGCCGACCGCTTTCGCAATTTCCCCCACGCTTACGGAATCGTAGCCTTGGTTGGAGAACAGCTCCAATGCTTTGTCGAGAATTTTCTGCTTCGTGTTTTCCTGCTTCATCGCCGTGCCTCATAAACTAACGTTAGTTAGCTGTATTATAGCGTCTTATTTTCAAATGTCAAGGAGGCAGTTCAAGGCAAGGCTTGCTTAGCAAAATAGAGGAACAGAATATAAATTGCCGCTGTCTCTTTTGTTCGAGCGGAACGGCTCAAACCTCGAGCCTCATAGTCCCAAACTTTTTGAGAAAATTTTTTCTACTCGTTTATAGTGGTTTTTAACCGTTTTTATTTGGTTTCAGTTACTCTTTGGTGCTCTTAATTCCGCCGTTTCCGTGTGCTCCGGCGCCGTCTGTGGTAATCTATGTGGTCAAAAACGCTTCCCGCCCGGTTCCCGGTGAATGTTCACCGGTGCCAGACAGGAAGCGTTTCTCGTTTCAAGCGGTCGTATTGTAACTCTGAGTGTAAGGTTATGCAAGTGATTTCTGCAAGGGCAGCGGCGCACGAACTGCGTCGCAATAGACAAGGAAGTAAGGACAGCTCCATACAATCTGCGGATATTAAGATTGTTGAAATTGAAAATACTTCCTGACCTTTTCGGAAAAGTTCTTGTCTTTATCCGCTTTGACGATTATAATTATATTGTAATTTTATAAGCAGGCACAGGAACAAGCTGCGACCGGAACGAGGAACAGAAAAATGGTTATTCTTACAGAGCAGATAGATATTCCAGCACCCTATGAGAAAATGGAGGCATGGACCGCTAACTTTGAGGAAGAGTTTGTGAAATGG